>CACXDT010000200.1 GCA_902766405.1 Oscillospiraceae bacterium | reverse complement strand
TTATCAAAGCATTTCTTCCGGCACGTCCAGGCGGCCATGACCGTTCCGGACCGTGTAAACCGCGCAGTTGCCGATATTTTTCGACCAGTAGCTGCCGTTGGCGTCCGGTGTCAGATATTCCAGCGCTCCCTTCATCGAGATCGCGTGGACGGACAGCAGGATATTTCCCTCGAGCGCTCTGATCTCCTCCAGAAAGGCGCCGACCCGGCCGACGACCGAGGACAGCTGCTCCATCCCCTCCGGCGCGCTGTTATGCGCAAAGTCGCTGAAAAAGTACAGGATCTCCGGTGGTAGCTGCGTGAGATCAGCGCCCTCATAGGGGCCGTAGTCCATCTCGATCAGGCGGGGCTCGACATACGGCGCGATCAGTGCCGCCGTCTGTATTGCCCGCTGCAGCGGACTCGTAAACACCTGATCAAAACAGACGCCCTTCAGCCGCTCCGCCGCGGCCCTGGCCTGCGCGATCCCCGTCTCGTTCAGCGGGACATCGCTCCGTCCCAGCAGCAGGTGCTGCCTGTTTTTCTCCGTCTGCCCATGGCGGATCAGATAAAGCATGGCGTCTTTCCTCCCTCATTGCGCGGCGGTCGGCTGTGCGCGGCTCTGCAGACACTCGCTGAGACACTCGCGAAACAGCGTCACCGACGAAACGCTGCTGTTCCGCCGCCAGGCGATGGCGACCGGGATGTGTTCGTCGATGTGGATGTTGTGCAGGCGCGGGTGGTACAGCGCATAGCACCATTGGTCGAGCAGCGCCACGCCGGCCCCGTTTTCCACATAGAACATGACAGTCTCCTGGTTGGGAACCGTGCGGAAGTGCGGAACAAAGTGGTAGCTCTGGAAGGTGGTCTCGCTCTCCTCCACAAGGCGGCGGATCAGAGGATCGTCCGCGATCAGAAAGTCATAGCGGAAAAAGTCGGCGGGCGTCATAAGCTGCTCGTAATCCGGCAGCAGATCGGAATAGACGATCAGGCGCTGCACCGATGCGACGCGCTCGATCGCAAATTCTGAAGAATCCGCCAGATAATTCTCGAAGGAGAGCACCGCATCGAGCCGGTTCTCCTTCAGCGCGGCGCTCAGCTCCTTAAAGCCCAGACATTCGTAGGTAATACGAAAGTTGGGATCGAATGCGCGGCAGCGCGCTACGACCTCGGGAAGAAACGACGAGGTGCTCCAGCTCTTGTTGATGCCCAGCCGGAGCGTGGGGGAGGTGTTGGACAGCGCCTGCTTGGCGCGGGAGAGCTCCAGCGCTGTGCGCTGAAACAGATTATAATAAGCCTTGCCCGCCTCGGTCAGAACGACCTTGCGGGTGCTCTCGCGCAGGAAGAGCGGAACGCCGAGTTCCTTCTCCAGCGCGGAGATATAACGGCTGACCGCGGGCTGGGGAAGCAGCAGACTCTCCGCCGCCCGCGTGAAATTCAACAACCGCCCGGCCTCTAAAAAGCATTCGATCTGTCTGTCGTTCATAGAGAACCACTCCTGAAAGAAAGGCCGCCGGGGTATGAAAACGCCCGGCGGCGCGTGATGTTTGAAACAGAATATCCGTTTTGCTGCTCTTGCCTCGCGTAAGCGTCGGGGAGAGGTGTCACGAAGTGACGGAGAGGGGCCGCTGTCCGCGCCGTTTACCCCTCTCAGGCGCTGCGCGCCAGCTCTCCCCTGCCCTGCGGCGGGGGCGAGCCAAGACTCCTCTGCTTAGATTATACAAGACACTTTAAGATATATACGCCGTCGTGCATGGCGTTGAGATAGATATAGCCGCGGTCGTCCACCACCAGATCCTCCGCCGTGCCGAGCGGCTTGTTGGCCATCTTGACGTCGAAGGCCAGCTTCTCTGGGTTCGGGGGGATGAAATAGGCGATCTCCTTGGGAACATAGGGGTCGGACACGTCGTAGACGCGCAGGCCCGCGTGGAAATAGCAGTCGTAGACGCGGTCGGCGCGATCCTCGATCCAGGGCTTGTGGGTCATGGGCTCGTGCAGATTGTGCGGGCCGAACGAGGTCGGGAAGTCCTGGCCGAGCTGGTTGAAGTTCCTGTAGGGGAAGCCCTCGGGAACCTCGGGGTACGGGAAGACGGAGATCAGCACGGGATCGGCGGGATTGGAGACATCGAACATCTCAATGCCGCAGAAGGAATGCACGCCGAAATGATCAAACTCGTTTTTCGTATAGGTCCACTGGCGCTCGCCCTCCTGCATGCCGACGGCGTACTGCGTGCCGTGGATGGGCATGAAGGTGTGGCACAGCGCGCCGCCGAACTTGGTGGCGAAGGGCGGGGTCATCTTGCACTCGCCGAGAACCTGGGGCCAGGCGGGGTTGGAGATGTCCAGGATCTTAAAGCCGCCGCCGGCGCAGCTGAGATAGGCGAGATTGTCGTCCGTGCCGACATAGGGGAAGTGGACAAAGCCGGGATAGGTGTTGTAGCCCTGCCAGCCGTTCCATTCCTTTTTGCGGGTCTTTTCGGTCTGGTTGCCGAAGAACTGGCCGGGGTTCCACCAGCGGCCGACCTCCACCGGGTGCTCGGGATCGGCGATATCGACGATGCGATAGATGAAATCCTTGAAGCCCGTCGCGGTGGCGGACAGGTGCAGATAGCGCCCGCCGTTGTAGGAGAAGCGGTGTACACCGGCGCCCCGGCCGTTTTCGGGATCGTTGGTGGCCCAGAACGAGAGCTTTTTGGGGTGCTCGGGATCCTCCTTCAGCGAGAAGATATGCACGCCGCCGGGAGCCGGGGTGAACTTCTCCGGCGCGGGGCCGTGCAGAAATTCCAGACAGTTGCCGTTCGAGACGATCAGCAGATCGTCGGCGATCTGGCACTTCGGGGTGGACATGTAGGGGTACTGCTCGGGATCCATGACGGGCATATACTGGACGTGGCGGGGCTTGGCCGGATCGGTCACATCGAGGATCTCGACACCGTAGCCAAAGAAGCAGCCGCCGTAGAGATAGTATTTGCCGTCCTTGGTCTTGTAGAGCTGGGACTGAAACAGATAGTGGTTGTCACAGTCGTGATGGGACAGCACCTCCATGTTCTTGATAAACCCCTCGTTGCCGGGACTCTTCGCGTAGAATTTTTCAGACATAGTACATCCTCCTGTCAGCGATATTACCTGTAATCATTGCGCAATATGAGCTGATATTATTATAACTGACCAGAACCCGATTGACAATTATAAAATCGCGAAGCGATTGATAACAAATTTATTATAAATCGAAGAACAAATTGGCATTTTCAAATTTGAGCATTTTTCACTATAATAATGGATAGTGAGGAAAAGAAATTTGAGCAAAAACACAAAAAGAAAGAAAGGAACAAATTAGGAGGAAACAGCATGAAAATTCTCGGACTGTCCTGCGGTACCAAAAACGGCAACAACGATACCATGTGCCGTGTGGCGCTCGAAGCCGCCCGTGATCTCGGCGCGGAGATCGAGTTCATCCACGTTTTTGACTGGGATCTGAAGCCCTGCACCGGCTGCGTGGCCTGCTCCCGCGGTCTTGTCATGGGCAAGGGCATGATCTGCACCCAGAAGGACGACTATGCCGCGCTCTATCAGAAGATGGTCGATGCCGACGGCGTTCTCGTTGTCGATCCGATCTACGAGTCCGGCGCTTCGGGCCTGTTCCACATCATGTGCGACCGCATGGGCCCTGGCCACGACACCGGTATGCTGATGATGCTCGACGGCAAGCTCAAGGAGCAGGGCAAGGAAGGCCTCAATCCCCGTATGTTCATGCAGAAGGCCATCTCCTTTGTCGGCATCGGCGGCTCGGACTGGGCCTGCCGCGTGCAGACTGACCACGCCATGCTTGCGCTGTCCCCCGGCTGGAAGGTCGTCGACAACGACTACTTCTCCTGGAGCAAGGATGTCATCATGCAGGACGACAAGGTCGAGCGCATGAAGGAAATCGGCCGCAACCTCGTCGAGGCCGCGCAGTACATCGTTGACAACCATGTCATGATCCCCGGCTCGGAGAACCTGGATCTCTGGAAGGGCCATAAGGGCGGCTGCCCGCACTGCCACGGCAATAACTTCTATATCTTCCCCGGCACCAACCACGCCATCTGCGAGCTCTGCGGCCTCGAAGGCCATCTCGAGATCGGCGACGAGGGCGTTGTGCTGGTCAATGATCCCTCTCTCGGCGAGAACGGCACGATCGAGCACTGCCACGACCTGCTCTCCGGCAAGGCTGCCCACGGCGCCGACATCTTCCAGAACGAGGGCCGTCTGATGGACCTCTTC
>CACXDT010000199.1 GCA_902766405.1 Oscillospiraceae bacterium | reverse complement strand
CAAAGTATTCCTGCGAAAAAGTGCCATCATCAGAACTCGGTTTTTCTCGGAATCTGCTCTTGCCGCATTATGCGGTATTGCCTTAGATTGTAGACGAAGCCTGGTACCATTTCATTGTCATTAAGGGAATCGTATGTACGATAAAAGCTTGATGTTTGCAACCATGCCTTCCAGGGGAAGGCATCGTCTGGCCCATCATTTTTCTAAACGAAATGACATTGCAGTACCATCTACTGTCTCATGTTGATCTGACGGCGGATCGCGCCATGCCGCTTCGCTGCGAGATCAGCATAAGAACACAGGAGGATCCTGCCATGGCAGTCGGTTTTCGCATGATATTGAATTTTGAGCGCCCCGAGCCTGCACTGATCGAGGCGTTTCGCGGCATTCCCAGCAGCAACATCGGTGACGTGGTGCGCAAAATGACCTGTATGTTCGGCGGCATCCGCCCGTTTAACGAGGCCACATTGCTCGGCACGGCCTTCACGGTGAAGGTACCCTCGGGGGATAATCTGGCGGCCCAGATGGCCCTGGACTATGCCCAACCGGGAGACATCATCGTGGTCGACGGCGCCGGCTATACCGACCGCGCCCTTGTCGGCGGCATGATGCTGGCCTATGCCGAGCTGCGGCACCTGGGCGGTTTCGTCGTCAACGGCGCGGTGCGTGATCTCGAGGATATCCGCGGCAGCAAATTGCCGGTGTTTGCCAAGGCTGTCACGCCCCTCGGCCCCTACCGCGAAGGCCCGGGCGAGATCAACGTCCCGGTCTGCTGCGGCGGTCAGGTCGTGATGCCCGGCGATATCCTGGTCGGCGACGCCGACGGCGTGGTCGTCGTTCCGCGCAAGGACGCCCGCGAGATCCTCACGGCCGCCCGCGCCAACCTGGCCGGCGAGCAGAAGACGATCGAACTGATGAAGGAGGGGCTCTATACCGAGAGCGCGCACAGGGAGACCTTCACCGGCCGCTTCCTCGCCCAGGGCGGCAGTATCGAGGAATAAAAAATTGCGAATGAATATGATGTCCTCGCGTAGGGGCGACCCTTGCGGTCGCCCGGCGGAAAAAGCCCCGAATACATAAGCCTTCAGATGTGCATAAGTTTGTGTATTTAAATCAAAGATTTCGGACAATCACCACGCGGGCGACCACAAGGGTCGCCCCTACAGAATAAATGATCCTTTATGCTGTCATTTTTCAATATAAGATTCAATCCGCTTCCTGCTCCAGCTCCGCAACCACATCCCGGATACACGCGGCGGTGTCGGAGGCAAGCATCGTAATCGAGCCGTAGCGGCGCTGGGCGAGCTCACCGGCCCGGCCGTTGATCCAGGCGGCGGCCGCAGCCGCGGTCAGCGGCTCGGGCGCCCACGCGCACAGTGCCGAAAGAAGACCGGAGAGAACATCGCCGCTGCCGGCCGTCGCCATCCCGGCACAGCCGGTGTCGACCAGCCAGGTATCACTGCCGTCGGTGACGACTGTGGTCGGGCCCTTCAGCAGTACAACAGCGCCGGTGTCACGCGCGCAGGCCTCGGCCTGCGCGATCGGCGCGCGCTGCAGCTCGTCCCGATCAAGCCCCGTCAGGCGCGAGAACTCGCCGAGGTGCGGCGTCAGCACCAGGCGGCAGGCCGCGCCGCGCAGGTCTGTGCGTTCCAGACGCGAGAGCAGCGTCAGGCCGTCGGCGTCAACGATCAGTGTGCCGGTGAAGTGCTCCATCAGCCAGCGCAGCAGCGCGGCCGCACCGTCGCCGAGCCCGATCCCCATGCCGAAGGCGACGGTCTTACATTTTTGAATCAGAGCCTCGGCTTCGGCCTCGTCAAAGCGGAGCTGCCCGTCCGTGTCTGAGAGGGGGAACACGGTGCTCTCTAAGATCAGCGGCAGCAGATCGTGATACAAACTGCGCGGCAGCCCCACCCGGACGACACCGGCGCCGGCGCGCATGGCGGCGTTTGCCATCGCGGCCAGGCGGATCGCGCCGGGGTAGCGCTCCGAGCCGCCGACCAGCGCCGTGAAGCCGTAGCTGCCCTTGTTGGCAAAATTCTGCCGCGCGGCGAACAGCGGCAGCACATCGGCGCGCTCCAGCAGCTGACAGGGCCGCTCCAGCGGCCGGATGCCGATGTCGCAGTTGATCTTTTGGCGCATGACATCCTTGGCCATATTCAGAAAATGCCCCGGCTGATAGCCGCCGATCGACACCGTCAGATCCGAGCGCACACAGCATTCACCCAGGCCGCTCTCGCCGTCGAGACCGCTGTTGATGTCCGCCGCGACGACATAGGCGCCGCTGCGGTTGATGGCCTCGATCGCGGCGCGCAGCTCGCCGCGCAGCTCACCGCGAAAGCCCGTGCCGAGAAGGCAGTCGACCACGGTGGAAAAGCCCGTGAAGTCCTCGCCGCCCCAAAGCCGCGTCTCCACGCCCTGCGCGAGGCACTGCTCATAATAATACCGGCCGTCGGCGCTGAATTTCTCCTTCAGCAGGAACACCGTGCAGTCGACGCCGTGCTCGCGCAGCAGCAGCGCGAGGGCATAGCCGTCGCCGGCGTTGTTGCCGCTGCCGCACACGACCGCGACCGGCGGCCGCCAGTCCACGGCCTCGAAGATCGAGCGCGCGGCGCGCGCCATCAGCTCCCGCCCGGGCGTGACATGCTCGCAGGTCCAGGCGTCGCTGCGGCGCATATTGTCCACTGACAGTACAGGAATCATAAACGCCCCCCTTTCCGAATAGATGATAACATGCCGCCCGGCACGTTTCAAGGATTGACAAACACGCGGCGGCGGACTATGATAACAAAAATTATCGAAAACGAAATTGGAAATTGCGTTTACGATATTGCCATGTTTTTCGGTTGCCTCGCCAGGGGCGAGAAAAACGGCATCAAAAAAAGGCTGTGAAAAAAGTCTGAAATAACGGTTCATATCGTAGGGGCGCTTCACGAAGCGCCCGGCGTTGTGGGCGCCGATTGGCGATTCGCCTGGGCGAATGCGCAGGACACAGATTTTCCCGCGCGGGCCGCCGGGGGCGTCGGCCCCTACGGCCGGAACGGACTTTTTCACAGATCCTTTCAATTGGGACATATGAATGGAGGGCTTTTCCGTGGAAGAGGCAGTAGTGCAGAGAGAAAAAGTCATCGTCCGCACCAGCGTGATCGGCATCCT
>CACXDT010000198.1 GCA_902766405.1 Oscillospiraceae bacterium | reverse complement strand
GTGCTCGAGGCGCTCAACCCCGCCCAGATGGTCATCAAGATCGTCAACGACGAGCTGTGCGAGCTCATGGGCGGCGAGACCGTGCGTCTCAACATCGGCCCGAAGAGCCCCAGCGTTGTGATGCTGGTGGGCCTTCAGGGCGCGGGCAAGACGACCAACGGCGCCAAGCTCGCGGCCTATATGCGCAAGCAGGGCAAGCGGCCGCTGCTCGTGGCCTGCGATATCTACCGTCCGGCCGCGATCAAGCAGCTCGAGACCGTCGGTGCCCAGCTGAACATCCCGGTGTTCCAGATGGGGCAGACCAACCCTGTCGACATCGCGAAGGCCGCCGTGCAGCACGCGAAGGACCACGGCAACGACCTGGTCTTTCTCGACACCGCCGGCCGTCTCCACATCGACGAGGCGCTGATGCACGAGCTGCAGGAGATCCGCGACGCGGTGGAGCCTGCCGAGATTCTGTTGACGGTCGACGCCATGACCGGCCAGGACGCGGTCAACGCGGCCACGGCCTTCGACGAGGCGCTGGGTGTGACCGGCGTCATGCTGACAAAGCTCGACGGCGACGCCCGCGGCGGCGCGGCCCTCTCGATCCGTGCGGCCACCGGCAAGCCCATCAAGTTCATGGGCACGGGCGAAAAGCTCGATATGATCGAGCCCTTCCACCCCGACCGCATGGCCTCGCGTATCCTCGGCATGGGCGACATGCTGACGCTCATCGAGAAGGCCCAGCAGAGCTTTGACGAGAAGAAGGCGCTGGAGGCGGCCGAAAAGCTGCGCGCCAACCGCTTCACGCTCAGCGACTATCTCGACCAGATGGCCCAGCTTAGAAGCATGGGCAACTTAATCGAGCTGGCCGGCATGATCCCCGGGCTCGACGCCGACGCGCTCAAGGGCGCCAAGGTGGATGAGAAGGCCATGAGCCGCCAGGAGGCCATCATCCTCTCAATGACCCCGGCCGAGCGCGAGAACCCTGCCATCATCAACTCCAGCCGCAAAAAGCGCATCGCAGCCGGCTCCGGCGTCAACATCGTGGACGTGAACCGCCTGCTCAAGCAGTTCGAGGCCATGCAGAAGATGATGAAGCAGTTCTCCGGCAAGAATATGAAGAAGCTGCAAAAGCGCATGGGCCGCATGGGCAAAATGGGCGGCGGCTTCCCCGGCTTCGGGTTTTAAATCGTGCGTATCGCTTTTACGTAGGGGCGGCTATTAGCCGCCCGTGCAGGGTAAGCTGTTTCATACGGATTCGCCCGGGCGAGGTGCACAGTCAGGCCAGTTATTGCCGGGCGGCTGGTAGCCGCCCCTACGGACGTATGATAAGCTGAGCGACCCCGATACCCATATTTCAATTTGTTTACAAGAGCTTATAGCCTTGTAATATATACAAAATATCAAGTGGAGGTGAAGATACAATGGTTAAGATCAGACTTCGCAGGATGGGTGCCAAGAAGAACCCCTTCTATCGCATCGTCGTTGCCGACTCTCGTTTCCCCCGTGACGGCCGTTTTATCGAGGAGCTCGGTACCTATGACCCGTCCGCTGACGACAGCGCCAAGATCAAGGTCGACATGGAGCGCGCTCAGTACTGGATCTCGAACGGCGCCCAGCCCACCGATACCGTACGCGGCCTGCTGAACAATCTCAAGGCCTGATTGAAGGAGATTCCACCGGCATGAAAGAGCTTTTGACCTACATTGTGCAGAGTCTTGTGGACAATCCCGAGCAAGTCTCTGTGACCGAGCGCAAAGCCGATGGCGAGACCGTCTATGAAGTGCGCCTCGCCGAGGGCGATATGGGCAAGGTCATCGGCCGGCAGGGACGGATCGTCAAGCAGATCCGTATCCTCATGCGGGCCGTCGCCCAGAGAAAGGGCAAAAAGATTTCCGTGGAGATCATGGACTGATAGTTATTACCCTAAAAAACCGTGGCTGCAATGCCTCGGTTTTTTGCTATGGAAAAAGAGTGGATCGCTTATGAAAAAACTGTTTTCGCTGCTGTTGGCTTTGCTGCTTCTGTCGGCGGTCTGCCCGGCTGTCCGGGCGGAGGACGGAGCCGTCGAGATCCGCGACCGCGCGGCGCTCGAGTCTATCGCGCAAAATCCCGCCGGTCACTATGTGCTAGTATCGGATATCGACCTTGCGGGAGGCGACTGGACGCCGATCCCGTTTTCCGGCACGCTGGACGGCGCGGGACATACGATACTCAATCTGCACGTGACCAGGACGCAGGGCAGCCGGACAACCTGCGACGGCAACGACAAGTCCTACACCTCCTCCTTTGCCGGGCTGTTCTCCGAGCTCACCGGCGCGCAGATCTCCGACCTGAACCTGCTCGGCGCGTTTGTCGAGATCGAAAACAGCGACAATGCCTTTGCCGGCCTGCTCGCGGGCTATATCGAGGACAGCACGGTCAGGAATTGCAGCGTGTCGGGGCGTGTCCACATGGCCACCTACGCGATCGACGCCGGGATCGGCGGCATCGCGGGCTATGGCTGCGGCAGCTTTCTTGGCTGCAGCGCCGAGGTGGAGCTGGTGCACGAGGACCGCACCGCGGAGCACCGCTGCGAGGAGTTCGTCGGCGGCATCCTCGGCTGCGGCATCGCGCACATCGAGGGCTGCACGGTCGCGATCGAGGGCTATGTCTCCTGCAGCGGCTTCGCGCACAACGGCGGGTTGACCGGGATGTATTACGTCTGCGGCTTTCCGTTTGAGGATCGCGTCGTCAGCGACAACTACGTCTCGGGCACGATCCGCTTTTTCGAGCACAACTATATCCGCAAGGCCTACTGCGAGCCCTATTACGGCGAACACCTGTCCGCCACCTACCGGGCCACTGGCAACAACCACGCCTTCCGCCGCGCCGAAACCTGGGAGTATGACAAAATCCTCCGCCCGGAGATCTGTGAGAACCCCGACTATGAGACCACAGTCATCGAGCCTGGCTGTGAAAGCTTCGGCTATTGCAGCCACAGCTGCCGCGGCTGCGGCTACAGCTATACCGACAGCTATACCCTCAAGCGCCACGAGAGCGGCGAGTGGGAGACCGTGACCCCGGCCACCACCGAGCGGGAGGGGCTTGCACAGCAGCACTGTGTGTTATGCGGCGCGCTGACCGGGGAGCATGTGCTGGAAAAAGTGGTGCTCTGCCAGACGCTGACGCTCTCGCAGCAGAGCGTGAATCTGCACCCGGGCGATACCGCTGCGCTCACCTATGAGCTTCTGCCCGCCGAGGCCAGCGACCGGAGCGTCCTGTGGGAGTCCGGGGACGGGCGTGTCGCCGCGGTCAGCGCCGAGGGCCTTGTCACG
>CACXDT010000197.1 GCA_902766405.1 Oscillospiraceae bacterium | reverse complement strand
AGCACCTCGCCGATCAGCTTGATGACGGTGGAGTGCATGCAGCCGGGGCAGAAGCCGGACACCTTGTCGGCCTGGATGGTTTGGGTCCTTGTATAGATCTTGTTCATGTTTCAGCCCTCCACGAGTTTTTTCGCAGCCTCGATCACGGCCTCGCGGCTCATGATGTTGCCGCCGGAGCACAGGCAGGTGCTGATCGGGCAGCGGCCCTCGACGGCGGCCTGCACGTCCTCCACGAACAGAGCGGGGATGGACATCTCCACATCCAGAATGGCCTTGACCTTCGTGTAGTCCAGGCGGTCATAGGCTGCCTTCGGGAAGGGATACACGGTGATCGGGCGGATAAGACCGGCCTTGATGCCCTCGGCGCGCAGCAGGTTCACCGCGCTCTTGGCGATGCGGCCGGAGATGCCGTAGGCCGTGAGGATCAGCTCCGCGTCCTCGGTCCGATACTCCTCGACCATGGCCTCGCTCTGCCAGCGCTCGTACATGGCGGCGGCCTCCTCGTTGCACTGCTGCATCACGAGGGTGGACCAGTTGCCCGGCTGGATCCAGGCGCGGTTGGCATAGTCAAGCTTGTGGCCGATGCAGGCCCAGCTCTTCTTCGATTCCTTGATGGCGGCGATCTCCTCGTCCGTCTTCGGCTCGGGCAGCACCACCGGCTCCATCATGGTGCCGATCACGCCGTCGGCCAGCAGCAGCACGGGGGTGCGGTCGCGGTCGGCCCAGTCGAAGGCCAGCGTGGTCAGATCCACGGCCTCCTGTACGGTGGCGGGGGCCAGCACGGGCATCCTGAAGCCGCCGTTGCCGCTGGCCTTGGTGGCCTGGAAATAATCCTGCTGCGCGGGCTGGATCGAGCCGACACCGGGGCCGCCGCGGGCAAAGTTGGCGTACACGATGGGAATGCGGGCCGCGGCACAGTAGCTGATGCCCTCGCTCTTGAGGCTGATGCCGGGGGAGGAGGATGAGGTCATCGCGCGCGTGCCGGCAGAGGCGGCGCCGTAGACCATGTTGACCGAGGCGACCTCGCTCTCACCCTGCACGAACACGCCGCCCACCTCGGGCAGCTTGCGGGCCATGTACTCGGGGACCTCGTTCTGCGGGGTGATGGGATAGCCGGCAAAGAAACGGCAGCCGGCGCGCACAGCGGCCTCGGCCACGGCTTCGGTGCCCTTCATAAATACTCTAGCCATGTTTCACACCCTCCTTAGCGGTAGACGTCGATGGCCCCGTCCGGGCACATCCGTGCGCAGATCGCGCAGCCGATACAGTTATCGGGATTTGCGGGGTAGACGTACTCATAGCCCTTGGAGTTGACCTCCTTGCCAACGGCCAGCACGCCCTTGGGGCAGAACTTGATGCAATAGCCGCAGCTCTTGCACCGTTCTTTGACAATCTCGACCTTGCCTATTGCCATTTACTTCACTCCTTCACATATTTTCACTTAGGCAATTGCGAAACTCGTTTCGCAATTGGTTACTCGCGCTTGCGTCAGAAGAAGCTCGCGGCGCTCCGTTTCCGTCAAGTATGACGAAAACTGCGCTCTGCTCCCTCCTTCTTCCTTAACAAAATCAAAGCAGATGCTTTGATTTTGAGAGGAAAACGGAAGGAACGGATATGCAGCTTTCGCCATTAAGGCGGAAGCGGAATGGAGTGAGTTTCGTTTGACGAGGTCGGCGCGAGGCCTCGCTAAGCTCGGCTTAGGGTGTTTTTGAAGCGGCAAAGCTGCCTCAAAAACGGATTTTGATTTCCTTCGGGGCATTTAACCATGCTTGCTGGCGATTCTCACAATCACCTAATAATTTCGTTGATCCCTAAGGATCAAAAGCGAACAAATTTGTGCTTCCTCTACTCGCGCAGCCACTCGTAAGTCAGCAGCAGGGAGATGGGACATACCGGCGTGCTGAGCTTCCCCTCAAGCGCCGCAGCCAGCTCCGCTCTCGCGGTGACGAGGTCTATGCTCTTGTAGGGGCCGATCATCCGCGCTAACTGCGCGGCGCCCTCAAGCACGTCCTCGGCCGTCGTCTCCGGCCCGAGGTTGGGGTTCGACAGGATGCGCAGCGGCTCAAGCCGCACATGGCTCACGCCCAGCACCTGCCCGAGCACCTTGTCGATGTGCTCGATATCCATCGACCAGGGGCGGTAGGGGTTGATCACATACCACACGGCCGTCTCCGCGCGGTTGAGCAGCGGCGCATAGCCGCCGATCGAGCGTGCGCCGATGTAGTCGCCGCCGACATCCAGCACGGTGATACAGCCCTCGTCACGCAGCAGGCGGTTCACGCCGCCGGCCAGCGTGGGCGCGTCGTAGAACTGCTCCTCAAAATGCACCGTCACGCCGCGCGCGGCCAGAAAATCGGCCCTGTCGCGCGAGCGGAACAGAGGCTTGGTCATATCGAGATCAAAAAAATGGACCTCTTTCTCCCCGGAAGCGGCAAAGGACAGCGCCAGATTCAGCGCGACCTCGCTCTTGCCGCCGCCGGCCTCGCCAAGGAATACAAAGTTGTGCGCCCCGGGGCTGATGTGCCGAAAGGCGGCGGATAGGCTCTGCTCGGACATGCGCGGACACTTCCTTTCCTGATCTGGCGGGGAAAAAAGATCCTGTAGT
>CACXDT010000196.1 GCA_902766405.1 Oscillospiraceae bacterium | reverse complement strand
TTATCAGCGTTTCCGGGTGGAGCTGGCAATGTGACTCGAACACACGACCTGCTGATTACGAATCAGCTGCTCTACCGACTGAGCTATGCCAGCAAAATCAGTCTCTTCAACTTGCGGGGTGTATTGTAGCACAAAGCAACGGGCAAGTCAAGAGTCAAGATTTCACGTGGATAATACAAATAGTAATATTATTGATTTATTTTTTAACAATTTCAAAACGGGGTGTTTTCAACCAAATTGTTTTTGGCTGAAATACAGGGCATTTTTCCGGTAAACATCTGTCGCCAAATTGAAATAATTGTAATTTTGCTGAGTAACATAATCGAGAATCATAATTACATTGCAAAGAGTTATCAACACTTCCCACAGAGTTTTCAACAGCAAAGAAGCCTGTTAATAACAGGGTTTCGCGCGCTTTTGGAAGAAATTCGGAAGTCTTCTGATTTCGATTCGTTACAACTTTATGACAAAATCAGTTGACATAAGTATTCCCGACTGCTTCGTCCGCTCACTTTGGCAAATATGCCATCTTGACAAGGATAGCCCGGAACGGAAACACCCGGCACACGCGAAGCCTTCTCCGCGGGTGCCGGGCAATCTGTATCATCGGGGGTATTTGATGCTCTCATCCGATCAGGCGGTTCAGGAAGCCCGCCTGTGCCATGGAAAGATAGGTCTTTTGCGCCACAATGATGTGGTCATCCAGACGGATCTCGACAGTGGCTAGGGCGCGGCTGATCTTTTCGGTGAGAAACTGGTCCTCACGGGAAGGGATCGCGCTGCCTCCTGGGTGGTTGTGGGCCAGGATCACCGAGCTGGCGCGGTATTTGATGGCGGTCTCGACCACCTTGCGGACATTGACAGACACGCTGTTGACGACACCGCTGGCGAGCTCGGTACAGGCGAGGACGCGCTTCTGGGCGTCAAGACAGGCCAGCAGCGCCTTCTCCTCCTTCTCAAACTGCAACCGGGCCACAAAATAGCGGCCGGAGGTGACCGCGCTGCACAGGCAGTCGAGGCGGTCCGTCTCGTCCACCGCATAGCGGCGGGCGAGGGCCGGCACCAGTCGGATCAGCGCGGCGGTGTTGGGCCCAACGCCAGGAACCTGCAGGAGATCCTCGGTGGAGGCGTCGAGCACGCCCTTCAGGCTCTCGAAGCGGTCGATCAGCGCGTGGGCCAGAGCGTTTGTATCCTTGCGCGCTATGGCGTAATACAGCAGCAGCTCCAGCGCGTTCAGGTCGTTGAAGTTCTCAAGTCCATGCTCGAGAAAGCGCTCGCGCATCCGTTCCCGATGTCCGTCGTGCACGCCCATGGCGATCCTCCAAATCGTATTATATGTCCATCGTCGCGTAGGCGTTCAGGTCGCTGCCCGCCCGGCTGCCTGCCAGGTATTCATAGTAACCCTGGGCGCCGATCATCGCACCGTTGTCGCCGCACAGGCGCAGCGGCGGGATATACAGCTTCACGCCCTGCTGTTCGGCGGCTTTCTGGAAATCGGCGCGTATGCGGGAATTTGCCGCGACGCCGCCGGCCACGACGACCGCATCGCGCCCGAGCTCGGCGGCCGCGCGCATTGTGCGCGGCACCAGGCTGTCGCTGACAGCCTTGGTGAACGAGGCGGCGAGACCTGCGCGGTCGATGCTCTCGCCCTTCTGTTCGGCGTTGTGCACCAGATTGATGACGGCGGTCTTGAGCCCTGAAAAGCTCATATCGTAGGGGTTGCCGTCCACCGTGGCGATTGGGAAGCTGTAACGGTTGTCGTCGCCGCCGCGGCTCAGCTCGTCGATGGGTTTGCCGCCAGGATAGGGCAGGCCGAGCACGCGCGCGGTCTTGTCGAAGCACTCCCCGGCCGCATCGTCGCGCGTGGCGCCGATGATCTTCATGTCGGTATAGCCGCGCACATCGATCAGCAGCGTATTGCCGCCCGAGATCGCGAGACACAGGAAGGGCGGCTCCAGTTCGGGATAGGCCAGATAATTGGCCGCAATATGCCCGCGGATGTGGTGCACCGGCACCAGCGGCACGCCGAGCGCCAGCGCCGCGGACTTGGCAAAATTCACACCCACCAGCACCGCGCCGATCAGCCCCGGGGCGTAGGTGACCGCGACTGCGTCGATGTCGCGGCGCGTGATGCCGGCGGCCTGGATGGCCCGCTCGGTCAGCAGGGAGATCGACTCGACATGGCAGCGCGAGGCGATCTCGGGCACCACGCCGCCGTAGACCGCGTGGAGGTCGGCCTGGGAAAAAATCTGATCCGTCAGGATCTTCCGCCCGTCCTCGACCACGGCTACCGCCGTCTCGTCGCAGGAGGATTCAAATGCAAGGATTTTCATGGAAAGCCTCTTTATTCTTTATCTTTACAGAAATAGTGTCATCAAAACCGCATCCTCTTTCGGATGCTCATAGTAAGCTCTGCGCACGCCGACCTCCTGAAAGCCAAGCTTTCGGTAGAGTGCTTGCGCCGGGGTATTGCCTGCGCGAACCTCAAGCGTGACAAAGGACAGCTTGCGCGCACGCGCTCGCGCGAGCAGCGCCGTCAATAACGCCTCGGCGATACCCTGCCGCCGATACGCCGGCGAGACGGCGACATTGGAGAGATAGCCCTCGTCCAGCACCGTCATCAGCCCGACATAGCCGAGCAGCTCTTCCCCTTCGACAGCCAGCAAAAACTCGTGACTGTCGTCCGGCAGTTCTGGGCGGAGCATCTCCACACTCCAGGGGTCAGAAAAGCACTGCCGTTCGAGCGCGGCGATGGCCGGGAGCCAGCGCTCGGCGGCGTCGATCAACTCCACCATCAGTGCGCGTCACTCCAGCTGTGGGCGATGTTGGCCTCGACGAGCAGCGGCACGGCGAACTCGCCGACGTGCTCCATCTCATAGCGCAGGATCTCACGCACAGTCTCGGCCTCGGCCTCGGGACACTCGACAATCAGCTCGTCATGCACCTGCAGGATCAGCCTGGCCTTCAGGCCCTCGGCCTTCAACCGCCGGTCGACCTTGACCATGGCCAGCTTGATGATGTCGGCGGCCGTGCCCTGGATCGGCATATTCAACGCCACGCGCTCGCCAAAGGAGCGGAGATTGAAATTTGAGCTCCTGAGCTCGGGCAGGCTGCGGCGCCGGCCGTAGAGCGTCGACACGTAGCCGTCGGCCTTGGCCTGCTCGACGATGTTTTTCATATAGTCGCGCACGCCGTGGAAACGGTCCATGTAAGCGTCCATATAGAGCTTGGCCTCGGCGGTCGAGACCTTGATATCCTGGCTCAGCGAAAAGGCCGAGATGCCGTAGACGATGCCGAAGTTGACCGCCTTGGCGCGGCTGCGCAGGACCGGCGTGACCTCATCCAGCGGGACATTGAACACATGTGAGGCCGTGACGGCGTGGAAGTCCTCGCCGCTGAGGAATGCCTCCTGCATAGCCTTGTCGCCGGAGATATGGGCCAGAAGCCGCAGCTCGATCTGGCTGTAGTCGGCATCCACCAGCATGCATCCGGGCGCAGCGACAAACATCTGGCGGATCTGCGCACCGAGTTCTTTTCGGATCGGTATATTCTGTAAATTCGGTTCGGTGGAGCTCAGGCGCCCCGTGGCCGTAACGGTATTCTGAAAGCTGGTGTGAATGCGCCCGTCGTCGGCTATGACCTTCAAAAGCCCGTCGGCATAGGTGGACTTGAGCTTGGTCAGCATGCGGTAATCCAGCACGTCCTCGACGATCGGGTGCTTGCCGCGCAGCTTTTCCAGCACGTCGGCGTTGGTGCTCCAGCCGGTCTTGGTCTTCTTGCCGTAGGGCAGCAGCAGCTCGTCAAACAGCACCTCGCCGAGCTGCTTGGGCGAGAGAATGTTGAACTCATGCCCGGCCAGATGGCAGATCTCCTGCTGCAGCGCGGCGATGCTGCCGTTTAAGCTCTCGCCGAAGTCGTAGAGCGCCTTGCGGTCCACCAGGAAGCCGGCCTGCTCCATCTCGCAGAGCACCTGGCAGAGCGGCAGCTCGATGTCGGTGAAGAGCGCGGTCATGCCCTCGTCGGCGAGCTTCCGCCGCAACGGCTCCGTCAGACGGAAGACGGCCTCGGCGCCTGTGAGCTCATGGCCGAGATAGCGCTGCGTCAGACGGGGCAGCTCATAGGTATTCTCCGTGGCCTCCAGTAAATAGGCGGCCAGCGCGGTATCAAAGCAAAAGCCGTCGAAGCTTCGGCCCTCGCGCACAAGCAGGTTCATCAGCTCCTTGAGAGCGTGGGCAGTCTTGCTGACCTTTGCGCTCAGCAGCAAGTCCAGCACCTGCTCGTAAGCGCCGCCACACGCCAGATAGCTGATAGAATAGACACTCTTGCCGTCACAGAGCTCCAGCGACGCGAGCCCCTCCCCGTCCGGCAGCACGGCGACCATCTCGGCACTCTCGATCGCTGAGAGCAGTGCCGGAACCGTCTCGGCACTGACACTGACGCGCGGCAGCGTCTCGGCCGCGCCTTCCGCGTCGACAGGCGAGGCCGCAGGTGTAAGCCCCCAGCGCTCGATGAAGCGCGTAAAGCCCAGGCGCTTGCAGAGCGGGTAGAGCGCCGGTGTAAAATCGTTGTGCCAGCGGTTTTCCTCGGGGGAGAAATCCATCGGCACCTCACAGAGGATCGTCGCGAGCCAGTAGGACTGTCGGGCGCTCGCCTCCCCGGCGGCGAGCTTCTTGCGCACGCCGTCCTTGATGTCAAGTGTTGGGAGCTGCTGATAGATCTCGTCGACGCTGTGATAGCGCTGGATCAGATCCAGGGCTGTCTTCTCGCCGATCCCGGGGACGCCGGGAATGTTGTCGGAGCTGTCGCCCATCAGGGCCTTCAGGTCGATGATGCCGCGCGGCTCGAAGCCGTACTCGGCACGAAAGACCTCGGGTGTATAGAGGATCGTCTCGGTCCGGCCCATGCGGCTCTTTACATGGCAGACCGAGGTTGTTTCGCTGATCAGCTGCAGACTGTCCTTATCGCCGGTGACGATCGTGCAGTCCCAGCCTGAGTTGCGGCATTTGACCGAGACCGTACCGAGAATGTCGTCGGCCTCGTAGCCCTCCTTCTCATAGCGGCGGATGCCCATGGCGTCCAGCATCTCTTTGAGGATCGGCATCTGCGCGGCCAGCTCCTCGGGCATCGGCTTGCGCTGCGCCTTATAGCCGTCATAGGCCTTATGTCGGAAGGTCGGTTCCTTCCGGTCAAAGCTGACGCAGAGTGCATCGGGCGCCTGCTCGTCCAGCAGATGCTGCAGAATGTTCAGAAATCCGAAAATGGCGTTTGTCGGCGTCCCGTCCGGCGCGTTCAGCGGCCGCACACCGTAATAGGCGCGGTTGACGATGCTGTTGCCGTCCAAAATCATTAAGCGCATGACAGTCCTCGCTTACGTAAACAGTTATTTTCCGCCCTTGAGCCGGATGATTTCGTCTCTCAGCTGCGCGGCGATCTCGTATTCGAGCATCGCGGCGGCCTTCTTCATCTTCTGCTCCAGGGCCTCTATGGTCTCGCGGCGCTCGCGCTCGGTCATCTTGACGCCGTTCTTCTTCGTCGCGGCCGTCGTGGCGTCGGTGGAGATCTCCAGCAGCTCGCGCACGCTCTTGACGACGGTCTTCGGCACGATGCCGTTTGCCTCGTTATAGGCGAGCTGTTTCTTTCTTCTGCGCTCGGTCTCGTCGATGCAGACGCGCATCGACGGCGTGATCGTATCCGCATACATGATAACATAGCTCTCGGCGTTGCGCGCGGCGCGGCCGACGGTCTGGATCAGGCTGGTCTCGCTGCGCAGGAAGCCCTCCTTGTCGGCGTCCAATATGGCAACAAGCCCCACTTCCGGGATATCCAGGCCCTCACGCAGCAGGTTGATCCCCACCAGAACGTCATATTCGCCGAGACGCAGATCCCGGATGATCTCCATGCGCTCGATCGTGCCGATGTCGTGGTGCATATAGCGCGTACGGATGCCGGCGTTGGTGAGGTATTCGGACAGATCCTCGGCCATCTTCTTGGTCAGCGTCGTCACCAGGGTCCGCAGGCCCTTTTCGATGCGGCCGTGGATCTCGTCGATCAGATCGTCGATCTGACCCTCGACCGGGCGGACAAAGATCTCAGGGTCTAAAAGTCCTGTCGGGCGGATGATCTGCTCGACGATCTGGCCGGCCCGCTCGCGCTCGTAATCGCCGGGCGTGGCCGAGACATAGACGCGCTGATGGATGCGGTCGACAAACTCGTCAAATTTCAACGGCCGGTTGTCAAAGGCCGAGGGCAGGCGGAAGCCGTACTCGACGAGGCTCTCCTTCCTGGCCCGGTCGCCGCGGTACATGGCGCGCACCTGGGGCAGCGTCACATGGCTCTCATCCACGAACAGCAGAAAATCCTTCGGGAAATAGTCCAGCAGCGTCATCGGCGGGCTGCCGGGGGCGCGGTTGGCGATCACGCGCGAATAGTTCTCGATCCCGGAACAGTAGCCGAGCTCCTGCATCATCTCGATATCGTAGTCGGTGCGCTGGCGGATGCGCTGGGCCTCGATCAGCTTGTTGTTCGCTTCAAACCACTTCACGCGCTCGTCGCACTCGACACGGATACGCGCGATCGCGGCCTCGATCTTGTCCTTGGTGGTGACATAGTGCGTCGCCGGGTAGATCACGATATGGCTCAGATAGCGCTCGGCCACGCCGGTGAGGGCGTTGATCTCGCTGATGCGGTCGATCTCGTCGCCGAAATACTCGACGCGGATCGCGCGGTCTTTATAATAGGACGGAAAAATCTCGACGGTATCGCCGCGGACGCGGAACATATTTCGCTCGAAGGCGATGTCGTTGCGCTCGTAGCGGATATCGATCAGGCGGCGCAGCAGCGTCTCGAGCGGCAGCTCGTTCCCCGGGCGCAGCGAGACGGCCATGTGCTCGAAGTCCTCAGGCTCGCCGAGACCGTAGATGCAGCTCACTGAGGCCACCACGATCACATCGCGCCGCTCCAGCAGCGAGAACGTGGCCGAGAGGCGCAGGCGGTCGATCTCTTCATTGGTCGACGCGTCCTTTTCGATATAGGTATCGGTGTGCGGGATATAGGCCTCGGGCTGGTAGTAATCGTAATAGGAGACGAAGTACTCCACGGCGTTTTCCGGAAAAAATTCCTTGAACTCGGTGCACAGCTGCGCGGCCAGCGTCTTGTTGTGGGCCAGCACCAGCGTCGGGCGGTTCAGCTGTGCGATGACGTTGGCCATGGTAAAGGTCTTGCCGGAACCGGTGACGCCCAGCAGCACCTGTTCGTCTATTCCGTTTTTGATGCCCTGTACCAGGCCCTCGATGGCCTCCGGCTGGTCGCCGGTGGGGCGGTAGTTTGATACCAGTTTAAATCCGTCCATCGCAAACTCCATCATCAGGAACTGTGCAGAAAAAAGCGCAGATAGGATAAGCCAGCTTTTCGCTTGCCGCATCAGCGGTGGGAAAAACGGCATCAGAGATTGACAGGAAACGAAATCTATATTTTCGTTTCCTGTATTATACCACGGCAAAAAGGCAGAATTCAATACGGCAGCAAGAAATCTTAAAACCGTATCCCGTTTTTATGACAGCAGCGCTCTCGAGCGCTTTTGGAAAGGAGATTGTTCACATGGGCGCGGTTTTTCGGGATCGTCCGATGTCGCAACCAGCGGGAAAGACTTTTGGCGTTAAGCTCCAGATCCAACGGGAGCAGGTTTTTGTTTTCTTCTGTCACCCAAAGGATCTCCGGCTCCGGCTCGCTGGTGTCCATCTGCACGGAAAATCGCAGCAGTGGCGTGTCAAAATGGCGCAGCTCCATGATCATGGAGGATTCTCCTTTCTCATTTTTTTGTAGTATATCATAGATGAATTGAAAAAGGAAGCGAGAAGTCGGTTTCCGTTGGGCTTTTGTGTTGAGAACGGAAGGTATATATTATTCAACTTCTCAGCGGCGCTTCAAATGAATGCGCCGGATTATCCCGACAGTCGAGAAAATCCGGCTTGATAATAATTGATAATGAAACTGTTCAACCCTTTTACCCCACCGCCCGTAAGCACTTCTGACCGATGCTTCGCAGCGAGTGGCTGCAATGGCGATTGAATAAGACGCCGCTCTGGAACATCCCCCTGCGAAACTTCCTCTTGCGGCGTCTGCTCGGCAGCATAGACGGCCCGCCCTTCGCGGTGAATCTCCCCTTTCATGTTTCCATGGGGAACCGGACAAAGATCGGGAAGAACTTCTTTGCCAATCACAACTGTATCATCTACGACCACGCGGAGGTAAAAATCGGCGATAACGTCATGCTGGGGCCGGGGGTGATCATCACAACCGTTTCCCATCCGATGGCCGCGGAGCAGCGCCGCTTTCGCTTTCATCCCGACAGCTTTGAACCGCTGCAGCGCATGGATACCGAGCTTGGGATGCATACTATCTACTGAAAGAAGTGATTTATGGACACAGAAGGAGGAAGCATTATGACCCCATACAACAAGATCACCGCGCTGTACTCCCGCCTTTCAGTAGGTGACGAGGATCGGGACGGCGGCGAGAGTAATTCAATCGTGAATCAAAAGGCTTTTTTAGAGAGGTACGCCCGTCAGGAAAAGCTGACGAATATCCGGCATTATATCGACGATGACGAGAGCGGCAGATTCTTTGACCGTTCCGGCTATGTGCAGATGATGAACGATGTGGAAAGCGGCAAAATCGGCATTGTCGTTATGAAGGACATGACGCGCTGGGGGCGCGATTATCTCCAGGTAGGAAACGCTATGGAGGTATTCCGCAGAAACCATGTGCGATTTATCGCGGTCAACAACGGGATAGACAGTGAAAAGCCCGATACATTGGAGTTTGCACCGTTTATCAATATCATGTCAGAGTGGTACGCAAGGGACATCAGCAAGAAAGTAAAAACGGGAATCCGCACAAAGGGAGCAAGCGGAAAGCCTGTTGCAACCGAAGCTGTATATGGCTATATGAAAGACCCGAATAACAAAGATTTCTGGATTATTGACAAAGAATCTTCCTTGAAAAAACCGTTGCTACCGAATACGGCCGCCGCATACTGGACGGACTGATTGCACAGAACGCAGCGGCAGCCGAGCCGCAGACAAGTGATAAATCTATGTTGATACCTGACAGTCAAGAGCCGTAAAAACCGCATATTGGAGAACAGAAACGCCCCGGACGAGGAATGTATCGCCGGAGCGTTTTCTGTTTGAAAATCGTCGTTTTTCCCAAGCCAAGAGCCGGGAAAAGTACCCGAAAAAACGCCCTATTGCGTAACGCGGGCGCGGAAAGGAGCTTTTATGAAAACAGGACTGAAAAAGAGCGAAAATACCACCGAAATCTACTTTAACGAGGCAAGCCCCGTCATTGAGATACGTACCTACAACACCGATCTCAAAAACAGGTTGACCGAATACGCCGAACGCTTCCCCGTTCTTCGCAAACTGATTGATGAGGATGCAGAACAGGGCTACAAGGAGTTTATCATCCGCAAAGGCCGCTTTTGCTTCCGTCTGACCGCACCAT
>CACXDT010000195.1 GCA_902766405.1 Oscillospiraceae bacterium | reverse complement strand
TGCCATAGGAAAATAAAGCAGGCCAGGATCTGAAACACCGTTGCCACCGGGACGCCGAGACCGATGCCGAAGAGCGTGCCGAGGACGCGGCGCATAAGGATCGCCACGGGGATGCGCACCAGGAAGGCCGCCGCCACGCCCTGTACCGAAACGAAGCCGGTGTAGCCGAGGCCGTTATAAAAGCCGATGAAGCAGAACAGGAAGCAGGTGAACAGGCAGTCGATGGCGTAGGCCTTGAGATAATCCGCCCCCGCGAGAATGATACTCTCGTCCCGGGCGAAAATGCCGCAGAGCAGATCGCCGTGAAAGAAGGCCAGATAAAACATCACAAGGCCGAAGGCGGTGGATAGGCCGATGGCGATACGAAGGCCGCGAATCGCCCGGTCGTCGCGCCCCGCGCCGTGATTCTGCGCCACATAGGCGCTCATAGCCTGCATAAAGGCGGCAGGCGTCAGCATGATGAAGCCGCAGACCTTTTCCGCCACACCCACGCCCGCGCTGGCCGCCAGACCCAGACTGTTGGCAATGGACAGGATCACAAGAAAACTCAGGCTGACCAGCACATCCTGCAGGGCGATGGGCGCGCCGAAACGGAGCATCGGACGGAGAGACCGGCTCTCCAGGCGAATATCCCGTCCGGAGAAGGGAAAGGGCAGGCCGTGTCTGCGCAGCACAAAGAAGGAGGCAAGAACGCTGATCAGCTGGGCGGCAACGGTCGCAACAGCGGCCCCCGCCGCGCCCAGATGCAAGACCGCCACCAGCAGCAGATCGCCGGCGATGTTGACGGCGCAGGCAATGGCCACTGTCATCAGCGGGGTGCGGGAATCGCCCAGGCCGCGCATCACACTGCCGAGCACATTGTAGGCAACGATGGCAAGGCTCCCACCGCCGCAGATCGCGATATACTGCCCCGTCTCCCCGAGAGCCTCCTCCGGCGCGTTCATCAGTCCGGCCAGAGCAGCGGAAAGTGCCGGCAGCAGCAGCGTCAGCACGAGCCCCACCAGACCGAAAAAGGCGATGCTCACACCGATCACACGGCCGCAATCCTTCTCCGCCCGCATGCCCAGCTTTTGCCCCAGCAGGATCGTGCTGCCCATGGCGAGGGAGCTGATCAGGCCGGTGACGGTCATCATGATCTGCGAGCCGACAGCCACACCGGAGACATCGGCCGTCGTCGCATATTTTCCGACCTCCAGCAGATCCACCGCACCGTAGAGCGCCTGCAGAAACAGCGCCGCCAGGATCGGCAGCGAAAAGCGGATCAGCGGCCCGACGATCGGCCCGCTGGTAAAATCTCTTGTTGAATCCATAGTTCCTCCCAACGACAGAAGCCGGATAAGAGAACAGGCGTTTCAGCCTGTTGCCTTATCCGGCTTGTCATTTCCAACGAATGACTCGCCCTCCGAGCAAGCGAGGCGTATTGTAACAAATCCGGCGATAAAAGTCAACGGGGAAACAATGGGCCGATACTGATACCCATACCGATCGTTGGATACCAGCTCCCTGCCCGGGATGGGCAGGGAGCTGTGCTGTGTTTATGGGGTTGTGCCGGTAGTTGCCTTCGAGCTCTCATAAGCTGCCTTAGCCGCATTACGGTCTGCATATCCTGTGGACATTACTACGCCGTCTCTGCTGCCGGGCACGGTATCGTCGCCGATGACCAGATAGAACCACCGGCCTTCGGAAGTCCCGTGACCTGTATAGCCAGCAGGGACGCTTGTCTCATGCAGATAGTACACACCATACGGCAGTGTGCCGACCCAGAAGACGCCGGATGCCTTGGAATCGAGATCGCTCAACGTTTCATCGGGCTTAACCTTGTCCTTCAGAACAAAAGCGCTTGGACTGTTGCCCTTATAGACATCAAACACCGCGCCCTGGATTGACTCGTAGGTTGAATCTTCCAACTTCCGCAACACCACCTTCCGGCTTCCCTGGACGCCCTCCCAGTAGATGCACTGGATGCCGCCCGTCTGGCCGTCGCCGGTCATGCCGTAAGTCTCATCCGTAAGCGTTGCGTTGCGGAATGCGGCGTAGATCTTCTCAACGTCCGAGTCACTCAGCTTGGTCGAATCGATCTTCATATTTTCGCCGCTTCCAGTCATCAGGTCATTATGGAACTTGGCAAACTGCTTCAGGGTATCCCAGTGGTTGTTGTCCTCGTTATCCTGCTGCTGTGCGCCGACCCAGATCTGGCCCTTGGCCTGTTCCGTTGTAAGGCTTTCATACAGCTTGCCGGTCACGATCAGGGAATCTGCCAGCCTCGGATCATCTTTATCAGTTCCGACTCCGCCCTTTGTTCCAAGGTAGCCCGCGATATAGATATCCTCACGCTTCGCGTTCGTTCCTGTACCGATATGGTTGCCATCCGTTGCAGCTGTTCCGCCGAAGCTCGGACTTCCGCTGATGTTCAGCGTGCTGCCCTCCGGCAGGTAGATGCCGCCGCCGTTGCCGGTCGCCATGCAGTGCTCGATATAGCCGCCGGTCATGTCCATGGTGCCAGCGCCTGTATTGTAGATCGCGCCGCCGTTGGCCGCCGAGCAGTATTCCAGAGAGCCGCGTTTGAGCTGATTCGACTCCTGAGACGATGTTTTCTCCGTCATGGCAATGGTGCCCGCGTTATAGATCGCGCCGCCGTTGCCGCTGGCCTTGCACTTGATCAGCTCGCCGCCGGTGAAGATGAAGCTCGCGCCGGAGGCGACATAGATGCCGCCGCCGTTGACAGCGTTGGGCATTGACGCAATGGCATCCGCCTTGTTCTGCTCGTCTGTTTTGCCTTCCGTTTGATCGTTGGAGTGCCCGTCGATAACCATGCCGTTCTCGCCGGCAGCCACATAACCGGTCAGATAGATCGCGCCGCCGTCCTGCGTTGCATAGCAGTCCAGAATGCGAACCTCGCCGATATTCAGATACCCGGCAGACGCATAAATCGCGCCGCCGTTGGCCGCTTTGCTGTTTCGCAGGATGGTATCCGCGTTCACCGTCACGCTGCCCGTGCTGTTGATGATGCCGCCGATGGCGTTGCACGACAGAGGTGTGAAAGCGGTGTTTCCGCCGTCGAGGGTGATGCTTTCGGTTGTCAGGGCGCCGGCGACGGTGAAGAGACTGCCGCCGTCAAAGCCGCGGGTGATCGCGGCAACATCGCCGCTTCCTATATAATTATAGGTATATCCGGTCTTCGGCGCGGTGGTGAGGGTGATGGTATCACTGGTGGCGACTGTCACGGTGTCAGACGCAGGCATGTCGTAATCGACCAGCATCTCGATGGTCGCCGTGCCGCCCATGCTGGTTTCCGCGTAGCTGACCGCGTCGCGCAGGGTCACGAAGACATGCTCCTCGCCGCCGTCGATGATGCGGCAGATCGGGCGGATGTTGGTGAAGGTGACGGCGGTGTCCGCATCCGCAGTAAAGGAAACGACATTGTCCGCGGCGTCCGTATCGGTCACGGTGGACGGAATCTGCACGCTCTGGAGATAATAGCCCGCGGGCAGCGTGTTCTCGGCCAGCGTGATCACCGAGCCCCAGGGGATGGTGATGGTTCTGCTTTCACCCTTGGCGAGGCGGAACGTGATATAGCCCGCGCCGTTGGTGGTATCCGCGCCGTTGGTGGTATCCGCGCCGGTGTTGAAGTCGGCGAGAGCCGCGCCCTCCAGCGTGACACGCGCCGTGAAGGGATAGGTCATACCGGGGGTGGCCTCCGTGCCGGTCACCAGCTTGTTCACGGTGATCGTGCGGAGCGGGCGGTCGAAGAGCGTGAGGGTATGCTTTTTGCCGCCGCCGTTATCGCCGTCTGTGCCGGTCGTGCTGCTGAGGCTTGCGATACGGCTGCTCACCGCGCCGCCGTTCATGAGCGTCAGGGTGAAATCCTCCGAATTCTTCACAGTCAGCAGGAGCTGAACGCCCAGCGGCGCAAAATTCGCGGGAACCGTCGTCTCATCGACCCGGTAGGTACCCTCCAGCATCTTGATCCTGGCGGTGTTGTTCAGCGTGAATACGGTCGGGTCGCCGATCTTGAGCCAGCTGGAGGTATTGCGATCCCATTCCACCGGGGTCAGCGTGAACACCGAGCCGCTCAAATCGGTATTCGTCTGCAGATTCATCTTGACCAGCTTGACATCCACCTTGAGGACGTAGGTATAGGTGATGGTGATGTCGCCGTCGATTTGATAGCTGCTGAAGCTATAATTTGTACCGCTGATTTTCGCATTCACTGTCTCGGGATCGATGGCCACGCGGCTGCCGTTGTCGAGGTCGGCATAGGCCGTGACGCGCACGGTGTAATCCGCGTTCGCGGCAATGGTGGGGGTCACGATCTGGAACACATGGCCGACGCGGTCATAATACTCCAGCTTCTTTGCGGTGTTCGCCGTAAACGTGGTGAAGCTCGCCTGCGCGTTGCCGCTGAGGTTCTGCGTGAGATAGGCGTTCGGCATGGCGTTTTCCACACCTGCGCGGTAGCGGTAGTCAAAGCTGTTAGCCTGGACGCCCTCTTCAATCACCTGCTTGACCATGACGGTGTAATACTTGGGCAGCCACATGGCGTAGAGCCTATTGGCTTTGGTATTGACCGCGCCCTGATCCAGCTTATCCGCCGCGACCTTCTGGTTTGGGGTGAAGGAGGTCAGCCGGTCACCCGGCAGGGTGCCGGGGGCGTTGTTGTAGGCCGTGAGCTGCTGCTCCTGTTCCTCATAGGTGCCTTCAAAGAAGGACCAGCCGACGAGCCTGTAGCCCTCGAGGT
>CACXDT010000194.1 GCA_902766405.1 Oscillospiraceae bacterium | reverse complement strand
TGGGCTTCTGGATGGCCTCGATGGCCTTGGTGCCGTAGCCGGAGTTGTTGAACAGCAGGTGCTGCTCGGAGAGCTTGGTCTGGTTGAGCAGATCGTCCCACGCGGGATCGTCAAAGGCCTTGCCGCGCATCGAGACCAGCGTGACCGGGTTCTCAACCTCGGCGCCGTAGACGTAATCCTCTTTGCTCGGGAAAGGCTGGGCGGCCAGCTCCTCGAGATTCACGCTGTCCGCGCCGCACTCGGCATACGCGGCCTCTAATTCTTTGCTGATAACGGTCGTACCCGCGGTGCCCTTGGCATCGGTGTTCTTGGAGAGACCGGCGACCTCCTCGGTGGAATAGCGCAGGCCGTTATTGTCCATCGCGGCCCAGTTGCTGCGCGAGAGATAGATCGCGTCCGCGAGACTGTCCTTGTCAAACTGGTTGGTGACCTTCGCACCGGTGACGGCGGTGTCGAGCAATTCCTTGTCTTTGAGCTCGAAGGAGGCGGTCAGGGCAGCGTCGCCCGCGGCGGCAAAGCCCTTGGCGGCGAGCACGTTGTTCACGGCGTTATGGGCGTCGCGCCCGGCCGTGACATAGTAGGTGCCGGCGTCGAGGATCCAGGTCCTGTCGGCGGCAAAGTCATAGGAGGCGATGTCCTTCATGTTGAAGCTGACCGTGACCTTCTCGCTCGCGCCGGGCTTGAGCTCGCCGGTCTTGGCGTAGCCGGCCAGCACCACGGCGGATTTCTCCACACCGCCGGGCAGGTAGGGCGCCTGGGCGTAGATCTCTACCACGTCCTTGCCCGCCGTGTCGCCGGTGTTCTTTACCGTGACCGTCGCGGTGACAACGCCGTTTTTCTGCTCGGCCCTGAAGCCGCTCCATTCAAACGTCGTATAGGACAGGCCGTAGCCGAAGGGGAACTGCACCGTGTTGTCATAGTCATAGTCGCCCACGTTTGCGGTGCCCATCACGGCGTCCTCGTAGCGGGTCTCGTAGTAACGGTAGCCGACATAGATGCCCTCGCCGTAGTTCATGTAGGCATAGCCGGTCAGGCTGCCGTCGGCGTTGAGGAAGCGGAAGTCGCCGAAGTTCTGCATGGCCGGGGCCGAGAGATTGTCATAGGCCCAGGTGTCCACCAGACGGCCGGAGGGGTTGACCTTACCGGCAAAGATGTCTGCCACGGAGGCGATGCCGTCGGTGCCGGTACCGGCATACCACAGGCAGGCCTTCACGCCGTATTCGGGCTGCTCAATCTCGCCGAGCTCCATGGGGTTCGCGGCGTTGATGACAAGGATCGTACCGGCGAAGACGCCGCTGTCCTTGATGCCGAGCAGCAGCTGCTCTTCCTCGTCGCTCAGCTCCAGATAGTGCTTTTCGGGGTTGTTGCCGAAGCGGCCCATCTCGCGGGGCAGATCGCTGCCCTCGCCGTTCTGGCGGTTGAGCACGACGATGGCCGCATCGCCGTAGGCGGAGAAGGTGGCCTTTACGGCATCGGTGTATTCGCTCCAGGGGATCTCATCGATCTTCCATTCGCCCATCGCGTCGCCGCCGCCGGGGCCGGCGCCGGTGCCGTGGACGTGGCCGCTCGAGGAGGTGAACTTGTTGAGCTCTGCGTTGATACCGAAGCCCGCCTTCTGCAGCGCCCCGGCGAGCGTGTCGGATTTGATTTCAATATCGCCGGAGCCGGAGCCCGTCGAGACGCCAGACACCGACGAGAGACCGAACACGCTCAGCTGCGCGCCGGACTTAAGGGGCAGAAAGCCGTCCTCGTTGCGCAGCAGCACCACGCCCTCGGCCACAACGCGGCGGGTGTGGTCAAGCTGGGCGGCCAGAAGGGCGGACTCGTCGGGATATTCGCTGACAAAATCCCCGGCCTGCGCCACGGCCTGTGTGCCGCCCACGGTGCCGAAGAACTCCGTCAGCACGCTGTCCCACTTGGCGGTGAGGATGTTGGCCAGCGTGCAGAGGATCAGCAGAATGGCCAGCACCGAGCTGTGGGTGATAAAATACGCTTTTTTGCTGTAATGCTTTTCTTTTTTCATGGAACCTCCCCGCGGCGCGAGGGCCGCTTAAACAAGGGGCGCGGAAAATCCGCGCCCAGTTTCTGTTTAAATGCAATCAGTCGTCGTCGGAGCTGGCGACCTCGTTATAGGTGAAGGTGCCGTCCTCGTTCACGGTGACGGAGACCGGCTCGTCGTGGCCGACGAACTTGTAGACCTGGCTGCCGAAGTTGTCCATGGGATCGTAGTCGGTGCCCTCATAGTTGACCACGCGGTCGCCCTCAGAGGCCTTGCCTTCGGAGTTCTTCATGTAGCCCAGATCGACAAGGGCACCCCAATCCTCGGAGAACTCGCACTCCTCGGGGACGTTCAGCACAACCTGGTCGCCCTCCTGGGTGTAGGTGCCGGTGTAGACATAGCAGATCTTGGCAAACATCGTGCCGTTCTCGCTCTCCATCGCGACGGCTTCGCCGTTCTCGTCGATGTAGCCCATGAGCTTGGTATACGCATAGGTGCCGTCCTCCTTGAGGACGATGGTGTTCAGCTCGGTCAGCGCGAGAGCGGAGACAAAGCCGTTCATGTCGGTGACGCCGGCGAGATCCTCGGCGGCAAAGGTGCAGGTGTAGACAAGGCCTTCCACCTCTTCGGCGGGGGCGGCGTCCTCGGTCGCAAAGGCGATGCAGGACAGGCTCAGGACAAGGGAAAGAATCAGCAGCAGGGATGTGAGTTTTTTCATGGGGTTTTCCTCCTTCATTTTTTCGGTGCGTTATTCGCATCTGGTGGCTGCATGATAGCATAAAAAAAGCCGCGTGACGCGGCTTTGCCCTGGTTGGTCGTTTTTTAGTCCTGGTTGGTATCCGGCGGCTGGAAAATGATACGCAGAATGTACATCCCGTCGCTCGGGTCGATGCGCAGCGTGCCGCCGTAGGCCGCGGCTGTGGAGGCGATGCTCCTTGTGCCGATGCCGTGGTTGAGCTTGTCGTCCTTTACGGTCACGGGCAGTCCGTCCTTCATCGTGATCTCGCCCTCATAAGGGTTTTCACACTGGAGCATCACAAGGCCGCGCCGCTCGTGCACCGACAGATGGATCGAGCGCCGCGCGGCATCCGGGATGCGAAGATTGGCCTCGATCGCGTTGTCGAGGATGTTCGAGAGCATTGTGTACAGATCGACCGAGCGGATGAAGCCCAGCAGTCGCCCGTCCGCCACGGCAGAGAGCTCGATGCTGTTCTGGCTGCACATCAGCGCCGCCTGCATCAGCGCCGTGTCGAGCGCACGGCTGCCGGTCTGGAACGAGCGGTCGTAGATCTCCACGGCCTGCTCGATCTCGGCGATGACCTCGGCCTGCTCCTGCGGCGTGCCGACAGCGTGGAGCGCCGCCACCTGGCGGCGCAGATCGTGGCTTTTGCGGTTTATTAGCGCGATGTTTTCCTTGCTCAGCTCGTACTGGGCCCGGTAGGTGGCCTCCAGGCGCTCGCGCGCATTCGCCTCGTCCTGCAGCCGCAGCTGCTCGGCGCTGTTGGCCTCCTCCGTCATCAAAATCGTGGTCAGCAGCAGCGTATAGATGCTGTGAAGCCACGCAAGTCCCATGTCCTGGAGCTTGATACTCAAAAAGAACATGACGGCCATGGCGAACGCAAACAGCGTCAGCGAACGCAGCGCCGAAAACGGATACTGCCCGTCCCGGCAGATCCGCCGGGCAAAGCCCAGATAGATCGACAGATAGACCATCAGCCCCACGCCCCACAGGACGTACCATTCGTCCCACCAGACCGGATTTCCGAGCACGTAGGCGCCGAGACTTGTCCAGCAGTACACGATGTGCTCGGCCATATAGGCGCAGACAAGGCAGTAGGCGATCTCTTTGACGCCCGCGCCGGTCATCAGCCGCAGACCAATGCCGTAGGCGGCGAACACGAGACAGTAGTGCATCGCAAAATAGAGCGGGCCGATATGCTCGCTCCAGGGGATGCGCGGGATCACCAGCATTCCAAGGCCCACCAGCGCGGCCAGCAGCAGCGCCGGCACCGGCAGATAAAGATACCAGCGCTTTTTCTTCCGCAGCGGCAGAAAGAAGATCAGCAGCGGCCAGAAGAGCTGCATCGGGAAGCCGTACAGGTATTCCAGCATCTGTCTTACTGTCTGTGCGTCCATCAGAAGCCCGCCTCCAGATAGTCCGAAAAGACCTGTAAGAATTCCTTCTTCCGGTTGCGGCTGATCGGCAGCTCGTGCCCGCCGACAAAAAGGCTGTCCCCGCTCACGCGGTCGATCCGCTTGAGATTGACAAGGAACGACAGGCTGCAGCGGGCAAAGGGCAGACCCGCGAGCGCCTTTTCCGCCTCGCCGATCGGCTGGCGCTGCTCATAGGTCTCCCCAACGGTGACATAGCGCAGCGTATGGCCGACGACCTCGATATACAGGATGTCGTCAGTCGAGATTTTGACCGTGTCACTGTATTTTTTGAGATAGACATAGCTGTGCTTCTTCTTTTTCTCCACCTCGCGCGCGGCCTTGTTCATGCGCAGCTCAAACTGCGGATAGGACAGGGGCTTTAAGATATAGTCAAAGGCGTCCACCTCATAGCCGTTGATCGCGTACTGCGCCATCGTGGTGACGAAGATCAGCACCACCTCGCCATCGAGCCTGCGGATGGCTCTCGCGGTCTCCAGTCCATCCATCAGCTTCATCTGGATGTCCAGAAAGATGATATCCCACCGGGACTTGAAATTGTCCGCAATGTCGAGCCCGTCTTCAAAGCAGGTGATCGCCAGCTTCTCCCCGTGCGCGTCTCCCCAGCGCCGGAGCATCTGCGAAAGCTGCGTGCTGAAGCTCTTTTCGTCGTCAACCACGGCAATGGACAGCATAGTGCATCCTCCTCCTACATGGAGCGATTTAATCATCAATAGAACTATACCGCAATTTTGCCGTTTTGCCAATGGCAAATGCGCTGATTTTGCACAAACAGAGGATCCCGGGATCAGCTGCTCTTCGACGCGGTCAGGATTTCCGTACCAGCGGCTCCGCCAATTTCATCGGTCAGGCCGCTTCCTCGGCGCGGAGGCATCAGGGGGATGCCTCCCTACGCCTGCACAGGCGCCTTTTGTGCCTGCCTTATGAATCATGGGTGAAGAGAAAAGGTTACAAAATGTAAAACTTGATTACCCTGCCCGTTTGAACTTTCCCATTGACGGACAGACTAAGTTATGTTAACATAATATTATCTGTTACTATTCGACATTCCACTGTGTGGGAGCGTGTACCATGGAAAAGAGAGAATTTGAACCGAATCATGCGCTGGGCGTGCGAATCAGCAATCTCGAGCGCAGGACGCTCTGCGAGATGGTCAGTGAGCTATGCGGCCAGATCCGCGACGAGGTCGGCGCGGCGGGCTATCGCGGCGGTGTCTATCCCGACAACATCAGTCTGGATGAGGACGGCGGCGTGGGACTCGGCGCGGCGAAGGACGGCGACTGGGAGGGCCAGGAGCTGGACTTTCTGGCGCCGGAGCTCTATTGGCACGGTGAACGCAGTCCGCGGGCCGACGTATATTCGCTGGGCATGCTGCTCTACTACGGCATCAACAGCGCCCAACGGCCCTTTCACAAGAGCGGCGTGGAGAAGGCGCGGGAGCGGCGCCTGAACGGCGAGCACTTCGCCCCGCCGAAGGCCGCGGGCCGCCGCCTGGGCGAAATCATCGCCAAGGCGACAAGCTTCAAGCCCTCCGAGCGCTACAGCGATGTGACCGAGCTGAAGGCCATGCTCGAGAGTATCATCTCGAACCATTACCTGTCCGGCGAGCCGAGTGCCGAGACCGTATTTAACAAAAGCGAGGAGGAGCTCAGCCAGGTCGAGCGCATGATGGTGTCGATCCTGGCGCGCGAGGATAAAAACGAAGATACTGCCGAGGACGAGCCGGAGGCAGAGAGTGAAGAGAGCGCCGAAGAGACGGTGCCGGACACGGAGCATGGGGAAGAGGACACCGCCGCGCCCTCTGACACAGAGGAAGAGACGGACGCGGAAGAAGCAGCTGCCGATGAGGACGAGCAAACCGCGCTGTCCGGGAGCGAGTCGGACGCGAGGGCATATCCCCCACCGGAGCCCGAGCGGGATTTCCGCGTGGAGATCCCGGTCCTGACGGAGGAGAAGAACCCCGAGCTTGCGCCGGTGCGCGTCAAGAGCGCCAAACAGAAAAAACGGGAGCGCCAACGCGCGATCCGCCGCCGGGCCCGCCGCCGTCAGCGTAACTTCCTGTTCTTTGTGGCCGCAATCTGCGTGCTGGTGATCCTGGTAGCCGTGGTGTGGGGGCGCATGCACCCCACGGAGCTCAGCTTTTCGGAGCCGACACCCGTGCCGACGCCCGCGCCCACCAAAGCGCCGATCACGATCATTGCCACGCCTGAGCCGCTCGCCACGAGCGAGCCCACGAGCGAGCCCGTGCGCGAGCACCGCTACGAGTTTGTCCGCGACGATGTCAGTTGGGCCAGAGCAGCCGAGATCTGCCGTCAGATGGGCGGATATCTTGTGACCGTCAATGATCGGGCCGAATTTGACCGCATTGTGGAGATGGCCGCCTCCAGCAATACGCCGAACATCTGGGTCGGCTGCCACCGTGAAAACGGCGAGCTTGTCTGGGAGAGCGGCGAGACCGTCGACTTCTACTATTGGGACGAGGCAAACGGCGAACCCTCCGGCTGGGATTCCTACGACAATATTCCCGAGGACTATGTGATGCTCTGGTACCACAATGGCTGGTACTACAACGACAACCGCAACGATCCGGCGGGGGATTACCCGGCGATCTACGGCGGAACGATCGGTTTTGTGTGTGAATATGATTCCTGAACAACAGCCTGCAACGGCTGTGATAAAGCCCGGTTTTTCGTAGGGGCGGCAACCTGCCGCCCGCGCGGCATAATCCGGTATATTCATTATTTGTTGGGCAAATCCGTGCAATGAAGCGAATTTGCCCAACATTTTTTGTAAAACGAACATTTTCGCGCGCGGGCGGCTAATAGCCGCCCCTACGTTATCGTAAACGAAATTGAAAATTGCGTTTACGATATTGCCATGTTTCTCGGTTGCCCCGTCAGGTACGAGAAAAACGGCATTAAATTATTTAAAAATCGTTGTCGCTTTGTTCATGCCAGTGTCACAATTTGCGGGTATAGTATTCGCATATCCAAACGAGGAAGGGTTTCGTATGTTGGATAGGGAAGAGCATCTGCCTGAAGATACTGTAAATAGAGACGATCCCGAGCCGGAACCGTCCGTCGAAGCTGAGTCACAGGCCGAGACCGATTCCGCCGGCCCGTTTGAAACACCGGCAGAGGAACCGGAGCGCACAGCGGAGCGCGATACTGACCGCGTAAACGGTGAATATCACTATAAAAACGGCTATACGCAGCGCATTTATTCCGATGCCCATTATGTTCCCGAGAGCGAGAACACCGTACCGCCCCGCTATTACACCCCGCCCGAACGCCCCGTAAAAGAGAGCGCCCCAAAGAAAAAGCGGGGAGGCGGTCGAGTACTCGCCGCGGCACTGATCTGCGCGATCCTGGGCATTGGCCTCGGCGCGGGGATCACCGGCTGGCAGCTCAACAGCCGCATCGAGCAGTTGACGCAGTCCCAGGCGGAGCTCCAGGCCCAGATTGCCAAGGTGAACGAGACCGCCCAGGTCGCCCAGGCGGCCGCTGTCGCGGCTGACGGCCGCGCCGCGGGGGAGGGCCGTATGAGCTATAACGCCATCTACGACCAGGCCTGCGAAGAGGTCGTCGGCATCACGACCGAGGTCACCTATCAGAATTTCTTTGGCATGCGTACCTCCGGCGCCGTCACAGGCACCGGCTTTATCCTCAGCGAGGACGGCTATATTCTGACAAATTACCACGTGATTTCCTATGCCGCGCAGGGCAATTATGAGGTCACCGTCATCCTGCACGACGGCACGCGCTACCCGGCCACCGTCGTCGGCACGGAGGAGGGCAACGATCTCGCGGTTCTGAAGATCGAGGCCAGCGGGCTCAACCCGGTCACCTTTGCCGACAGCGGCGAGCTGCACGTCGGGGATGAGGTTCACGCCGTCGGCAACCCTCTCGGTGAGCTTGACTTTACCATGACCAACGGCCATGTGTCGGCTCTGGATCGCGTCATCACGACCGATGAGAGCACCGAGGCCATCAACATGTTTCAGATCGACGCGGCGGTGAACTCCGGCAACTCCGGCGGCCCCGTCTATGACGCGCTCGGCCGCGTGGTCGGCGTCGTCACCGCGAAGTATTCCGAATCCGGCGTCGAGGGCATCGGCTTTGCCATCCCGGTCAACGATGCCAGGAAGATCGCCGACGACCTGATGACCAAGGGCTACGTCACCGGCAAGGCCTACATGGGCATCACCTACGATCAGCGCTACAACGCCATGTACGCCCAGTACTACGGTCTGCCGATGGGCTTCTTCGTCCGCACGGTCAAGCCCGGCAGCTGTTCCGAGAAGGCCGGCATCGTCGAGGGCGATATCATCACAAAGATCGGCGATTATGACATCACCGGCTACACCGAGCTGCGCCAGGCGCTCAAGCACTATTCCGCCGGCGACAGCGCCACGGTGACAGTCTCGCGCTCGGGCAGGGATATGACCTTCGACATCGTCTTCGACGAGGCCAGGCCCGACGACGCTAATTAGCTTCCTCTCTTCTATCCTCTCTTTTCTCCCAAACGGAGGGCCGCACAGATTTTCTGCGCGGCCCTTTGTTTTTTCGCGAAATGTCAGTTTGCCTCTTGATTTTTTCCGCGTTTGCTGTAAAATACTCGTGTTTGAAATTTTGTTCTCAGGAGGAACACAAGAATGACCTACGAGATAGACATTGCCGGCCTGAAACGTCAGCTGCCGCTGTGCAAGGTGAGCGACGACCTGTACATCGGTGCTTTCGTCATGTTCGGCGATGTGGAGATCACCGTCCATGCGGCCGCCGAGCTTTTAAAGCGCGCTCCGGAGTATGACTATATCATCGCCCCGGAGGCAAAGTCCATCCCGCTGCTGTATGAAATGGCCCGCCAGAGCGGCGCCGAGCGCTACTTCCTCGCCCGCAAGGGCCCGAAGGCCTATATGTCCGGCGTGTTCGAGGTGAATGTCAAGTCCATCACCACGATGGCCGTCCAGAAGCTCGTCATCGACAAGGCCGACGCCGAGTTCATCAAGGGCAAGCGCATGCTGATCCTTGACGATGTCATCTCCACCGGCGAGAGCCTGCACGCCACCGAGGAGTTGGTCCGCCAGGCCGGCGGTATCGTGGCCGGCAAGATGGCCGTCCTGGCCGAGGGCGACGCCGCCAACCGCGACGACACCATCGTGCTGCAGAAGCTGCCTCTGTTCAACGCCGACGGCAGCATCAAAGAGTAATCATACAAATATCAATAACGGCCCGTTTCTCTCTTACTCGGAGAGAAACGGGCCGTCGGTTTATAAGGCAACACCGCACAATACGCCTGCGGCATCTTCCGGAAAAACCGCGCCCTGATTTCGTCACTTTTTCTTGCCATACACAAAGTA
>CACXDT010000193.1 GCA_902766405.1 Oscillospiraceae bacterium | reverse complement strand
CTGCCCATCACGGGCAGCAGCGCGGCGAATTCCAGGGAAGCCGTCAAGCGTTGGCTTTCTGCAAACGGCCTGTTGTAAGGAGAAAACAGATGGACAATAAAAAGGCTATGTATATGAACTGAGGCGTTTTTGGAGGGACTCCTGGATGGCACCTTTAAGGCAATACCGCATAATGCGGCAAGAGCAGATTCCAAGAAAAACCGAGTTCTGATGATGGCACTTTTTCGCAGAAATACATTGCGTATTGCAAGAAAAAGTGACGAAATCAGGGCGCGGTTTTTCCGGAAGATGCCGCAGGCGTATTGTGCGGTGTTGCCTTAATTACTGCGCAGCAGACCATGACAGTATCGAGGTCACCGTGTCCGGCAATCGGGCAAGCATGGTCGGCAGGAGCCGGGTGCTGGCTGCCGTTTATGGCGGTGGAAAGCACTGCTGGCGCCTGCGGGGAGATTTTACCCTGAGGAAAGAAACGGATGCACAGAATTTCCCATGCGTGGCAGCCATTCATTTGTCGTGGCGCGGATATTCTGCATGGGGATTTCTGTAAGTAAGCTCCATGATCAGAACTATTCTTCTCGCCATCCGCTCTTGCCACAGTATGCGGTGTTGCTCAAAAGTGCTGGGATGTCCTGGCATTTTTCCTGATACCCTGTTAAACCCTATTGAAGTGTAGGGTGTAACAGGGTATAATCATATCGGAAAAAGAAACGGGGGAAAAGCAATGAAACCGGAAACGATTGCGCGGATCCGCAGGTTTTCAGCGGAGCGGGACTGGGAGCGGTTCCACACACCCGCGAACCTGGCAAAGTCCATCTCCATCGAGGCCAATGAGCTGCTGGAGTGCTTCCAGTGGAGCGATACGGACTATGACCTCGTCCACGTGGGGGAGGAGCTGGCCGACGTGATGGTGTACTGCCAGAACATGCTGGACGCGCTCGGACTGGACGCCGACGCGATCATCAGCGCCAAGATGGATCAGAACGAGGCCAAGTACCCCGTCGAGAAATGCCGGGGCAGCAATGTAAAATACGACCGGCTGTGAGAGGCGCACGATGATAAAGCTCCGATATGGCAACACCAACACATTTTACATACCCGGCGCGGACGGCGGCCTGCTTGTCGACACAGACTGGGCCGGGACGCTGCCGCCGTTTTACAAGGCGATCAAGGCGGCCGGGATCGAGCTGAAAGCAATCACGAGCCTGCTGATCACCCATTATCATCCCGACCATATGGGCCTGGCCGGAGAACTGCAGCAGCACGGCGTAAAGCTGCTGCTCGCGGACGTGCAGCGTCCGTTTGTGCACACCCCGGACGAGATCTTTGCCCGGGACAGGCGGCTTATATACCGGGCGGTGGATGAAAACGCGGCGACGGTCTTTTCCTGCGCGGAGAGTCGGGCGCTGCTGAGAACGCTCGGCATCGACGGGGAGATCCTCCATACGCCGAGCCACAGCGAGGACAGCCTATCGCTGCTGCTTGACGACGGCAGCTGCCTTGTCGGCGATCTGGAGCCGCTTGCGTACCTGGCGGGCTACGACGATAACCCCGCGCTGAAGAGCGACTGGGAGCAGCTCCTGTCCCGGCATCCGAAACGCATCCTGTATGCCCACGCGAATGAACAGCGCCTGTGAACGGCGAAAGAAAAGGCGTAGTCAAACTTGGAGGAAACACGATGATACGACCCATAATGAAAGACCCGATCTTCCTTGCACAGAAGTCCGCAGCAGCCACGGCGGCAGATCTGCCGGTCGCGCAGGATCTGCGGGACACGCTCGCGGCGCACCGGGACGGCTGTGTCGGCATGGCGGCGAACATGATCGGCGTGGCTAAGAGGATCATTATCTTTGACGACAATGGCAGCGCAACGGTGATGTTCAATCCGGAGATCGTCAAATGCTCCGGCGCTTACGAGGCCGAGGAGGGCTGCCTGTCGCTGACCGGCACGCGCAAGGCGAAGCGCTATCGCTCGATCAAGGTGCAGTACCAGAACGAGCAGCTTCAAACCCGGCTGAAAACCTACACCGGCTGGACGGCACAGATCATCCAGCACGAGATCGACCACTGCAACGGGATACTGATTTAAGAATATGGGAGCAAACGCCATGACCATCCGAGAATACATTGACAGCCAGGACGAGAGCATCCGGCCCCGGCTGAATGCCGTCTATGCTGCGATCCGCGCGGCGATCCCCGAGGCGGAGGAGCGCCTGTCCTGGGGCATGCCCACCTTCTGGAAGGGCCGCAACATCATCCACTT
>CACXDT010000192.1 GCA_902766405.1 Oscillospiraceae bacterium | reverse complement strand
TTAGCCGCCCGTGCACAAAAACGTAATAGACCATATGAGAAGTTGGGCAAATTCGCATCATTGTACGAAATTGCCCAACTTTTTTAAGGCAATACCGCATAATTCGGCAAGAGCAGATTCTGAGAAAATCTGTGTTCTGATGATGGCACTTTTTCGCAGAAATACTTTGTGTATTGCAAGAAAAAGTGACGAAATCAGGGCGCAGATTTTCCGGAAGATGCCTAAGTGAGCGTCCAAATCTTTGATTTGGCTACGCGAACTTATGCAAAGCTGAAGGCGAATTGTGCGGTGTTGCCTTAATCATATCAAAGATTGCGCCGCGCGGGCGGCAAGATTGCCGCCCCTACAGCAATGCTGTCCTTTTTTCACAGCCCCAATTTTTTGGAGCTTGACAAAGCCATGCGTATGTGTTACATTAACCGTGCTAATATGATTAATACGGTTAAAGGAGGGAGCCGATTGATTCAGATCGACTATCGCGACCCGCGGCCGATCTATGTGCAGGTGCGCGAGCGCTTCCGCGAGCTGATCCTCTCGGGCGTGCTGCCGCCGGACAGCAAGATGCCCTCGGTGCGCGAGCTGTCCTCGACGCTCGCGATCAATCCGAATACGATCCAGCGCGCCTACCGCGAGCTCGAGAGTGACGGCTGCATCGTTTCGGTGCCGGGGCGGGGCAGCTACGTCTGCCAGAGCGACGCGGCGCTGCTGGCCCGGCGGCGCGAGCTGACCGAGCGGCTGCGGGCCACAGCGGGGGAGCTGCGCGCCATCGGCGTGACCGAGGAGGAACTGATCGCCACTGTGAAGGAGGGAAACACACATGATTGAAGTGAAGGAGCTCGTCAAGAGCTTTGACGGCGTGCGCGCGCTGGACGGCCTGACGCTGACCGTGCCCACCGGCGCGGTCTACGGTCTGGTCGGGCCGAACGGCGCCGGCAAATCCACGCTGATCCGCCACCTGACGGGCATCTACCGCCAGGAGAGCGGCACGCTGACGGTCGACGGCGTGCCGGTCTACGAGCATCCCGAGGTCAAGGCGCGGATCGCCTATATCCCCGACGATGTGTTCTACTACACCTCGGCCGACATCCGGGACATGATGCGTTTCTATCAGAGCCAGTACCCCGGCTTTGACGCCAAACGCTTCGAGGCCCTGGGCGAGATCCTGCGGCTCGACCGCCGGCGGCCGATCCGCAAGCTCTCAAAGGGGCAACAGAAGCAGGCGGCCTTCTGGCTGGCCCTGAGCCAGCGCCCCGAGATCCTGGTGCTCGACGAGCCTGTGGACGGGCTCGACCCGGTGATGCGCCGCCAGGTCTGGAGCCTGCTGCTCGCGGACGTGGAGGCGTACGGCACGACGGTGCTGGTCTCCTCCCACAACCTGCGCGAGTTGGAGGACGTGTGCGACACCGTCGGCATTCTCGACCACGGCAAAATGCTGCTGGAGCGCAGCCTGTCCGAGCTGCAGGAAAATCTCGTCAAGGTGCAGCTGGCCTACGGCGACGGCGGGGCGCTGCCCGCGGGGCTGTCGATCCTGCATCAGAGCCAGACCGGCCGCCTGCAGCAGCTGATCCTGCGCGGCAGCGCCGAGGCCGTCCGCGAGCGGCTGGAGGCCACCAAGCCCCTTTTCCTCGACTTGCTGCCGCTGAGTCTCGAGGAGATCTTTATCTATGAGTTGGGAGGTGCGGATTATGCCGTCAAAGACCTGGTCCTTTAATCGCGGCATTGCCGCCAACTTCCTCAAACGCTTCTGGCCGCTGTGGGGCGCGTGGCTGGCCGGACTGCTGGTGCTGACCGTGGCCGGCGTGCAGGGGATCCTCGCGTCGTTCGGCTATGATACCGTATACAATGTCTGGAATGCGGGCGCTGTGCTGCTGAATATGGCCGGACAGCTGGCAATCGTCTCGGCGGCCGTGGGCGTGCTTTCGGCCATGGCTATGTTCCACTACCTGTACCAGGCGCGCGCGTGCGGCATGATGCACGCGCTGCCGCTGCGGCGGGAATCTCTGTTCCTGACGGCCTGGCTGACCGGTCTGCTGCCGCTGCTCGGCGCCGAGCTGCTTGTGATGCTGATCGGCATGGGCATGACGCTGCCGGGGCGCTGTGTGCTGTTTGTCAGCTGGCTGCAGTGGTTCGGCATCCTCGCGCTCGGTACCGTGGCGTTTTACGGTTTCGCCGTGTTCTGCGCCATGCTGACCGGCCATTGGCTGGTGCTGCCGGCGGTTTATGCCGTGCTGAACTTTACGGCCATCGTGGTCGAGGGCACATGCCGCTCCCTGCTGACGCTGTTTGTCTATGGCATGAGCCCACCGTCGGTACTGAGTCTGGGCTTCCTCTCGCCGATCTATCAGCTTGCCGTGAGCTTAAGCTGCTCGACGGTCGATGTCCCGACCGAGCTGGTCGACGGCACCGGCGCGATGGGCCTGTACCGCGTGGCCGAGGGCTATACGCTCCACGGCGTGGGCTGGCTTTTGGGCTATGCCGTATGTGGCCTACTGCTGTCTGGCTGCGCGCTGCTGCTCTACCGACGCCGCCAGATGGAGACGGCCGGCGACGTGGTGGCCATTCCGGTGCTGCGGCCGGTGTTCAAGTACTGCCTGAGCCTGGGCACGGCGCTGGTGTTCGCCTGGCTGCTGCTGGCGATCTTTCTGCAGCAGTCTCACGGCGGCACGGGCCTTGCCGCTCTGGTGCTGCTGTTGCTGCTGGTGGGCGCGTTTATCGGCTATTTTGCGGCCGAAATGCTGATGCAGAAAACACTGCGGGTGTTCCGCGCGCGCAGCTTTCGCGGCTTTGCGGCCGTCTGCGCGGCGATGTGTCTGTTTGTCGGCCTCAACGAGTTCGACGCCTTCGGCTATGAGCGGCGCGTGCCCGACGCCGACGAGGTGGCCTATGTCACGGTCATGAACGCCAAAATGGACGAGCCGGAGACGGT
>CACXDT010000191.1 GCA_902766405.1 Oscillospiraceae bacterium | reverse complement strand
GCTGGGTCTCGCCAAGGGTTACTGGGGTGCCAAGTCCCGCCACTTCAAGATGGCGAACGAGCAGCTGATGAAGTCCGGCCGCTATGCCTATGTCGGCCGTAAGCAGAAGAAGAGAGACTTCCGTCAGCTCTGGATCACCCGTATCAGCGCCGCCTGCAAGATGAACGGCCTGAACTACTCGAAGTTCATGCACGGCCTGAAGCTGGCCGGTGTCGACATGAACCGCAAGATGCTGTCCGAGACCGCCATCCACGAGCCCGCCGCCTTCACTGCGCTGTGCGAGATCGCCAAGAACGCGAAGTAATTCTATTGGGAATCAAAACCGGTGCAACTCCTTCCTTTGTTGGAGCTGCACCGGTTTTTGCCGTCCCTCTTGCCTCGCCCCAGCCGCGAAGCGGCGTCTCGGGGGAGAGGTGTCACGCAGTGACTTAACGCTGCACTAACCCCCTCTCAGGCGCTGCGCGCCAGCTCTCCCCTCGCCCAAGGGCGGGGGCGAGCCAAGTCTCAGGCACTATGGCACCAGCTTTCCCCAGACGCTCAAAGCGCTGGGGGCGAGGCAAGGGCAGAAAATACGAAAAACATGCCCCAGTGCTTTCGCACTGGGGCATGTGCTGAATGTATGTGTTGATGCGTTCAGTGAGACTTAAATCAATAGCTCAGACCGAAGCCGGAGCGGTAGTAGTTGCCGTCGGCGTCCATGTAGGCATAGCTGCCGCCGTTGACGTTTTCGAGGATGGCGGGATCGATGTACTGATCCTTGTCATAGCCCGGCACATCGTTCGGGGAGGCGCAGATTTCAGCAACCGTGCCGTCGGCGAGCGTGGTCTCGGTCAGGGCGATGACATCCTCAGAGGAGACCATCGTGACGGTGAGCTTGCCGGTCGGGTTGTAGGCGCCGGTGATCACATCGACCTGGGCCTTGCGGGCGTTGTCGAGGGAAGCGGCGGAGGTGGTGTACTGGGCAAGCAGCGCATCGCAGTAGGGCTCGAGGTTGGTGAGGATCCAGGGGTTCTTGCAGACGATCGTCGCCACGACCTTGCCGCCGTTTTCGTGGACGGCGTCAGCGGCCTTGACGAGCTTCTTGCCCTCGGCCAGCGTGGTGACCTCGATCTTCTCACCGGTCTTGTTCTGGGAAGCGACAACACCAATGCCAAACTGTCCTTCACCGGACATCTCGCGCTCGTCGACTTCGTAGTCCTCAACGAGACTCAGCACGCCCTCGGCGGAGGTGCCGTTGGTGGAGGTGGTGGGCTTGGGATCAACATAGAAGTAGGCGACCTCGGCGTCGGCGGCTTTGTCGACGATCTCGAAGCCCTGCTCCTCGAAGAGCGCGGTCATGGCGGCGAGCATATCCTCATCTTCACCGTTGCCGGTGTAGGAGGCGACATACAGCTTGGTGCCGGCGTTGGGGGCCAGAGGCAGGGTGTTCTCATGGTTCTTCATGAGGACGACGGCCTTCTGGTGCAGGGCATAGGCCTGCTCAGCGGCGGTCTGGAGGTTGGTGGCGCGGACTTCGTCGGCCTTGTTGTAGTCGAGATAGGGGTTCTCGAAGCGGCCCTGCTTGAACATGGCGGTCGAGCGGTTGATGTTGGCGCGGTCGAGATCCTCCTTGGCGAGGATGCCGCTCTCCACGGCCTCGATCACGAGGTCGGTGCGCAGACCGGAGCCGATGGCGTCGCTGCCGGCGGAAATCAGCTTGGCATAGCGCTCGGTGAGGCTCAGATCCTCGACACCGAAGGTCTGGCCGGTGACGATGCCGGAGTCGGTGTTGACAAAGCCGTCAAAGCCCATGACATCGCGCAGCAGGGTGGTGATGATTTCAGGGTTATACGCGGAGCCGAGCTGGTTGACCAGCACCTCGTGGCCGCGATAGGTCTGCACGGCGGAGCGGTCGTCCGCGGCGTCGCGGGAGTAGCAGGGCATGATCGAGCCGCAGCCGGCGTCGATTGCGGCCTGGAAGCCGACGAGCTGATAGGTCTCCAGGGAGCCGGGGGTCGGGTACAGACGCCACTGGCCCTGGTAGGTGTGGGACTCAAAGCCGTTCTCGGAGGCACCGTCGCCGGGGAAGTGCTTGACGGACAGGGCGACCGTGTCTTCCTTCAGACCGCCCTGGCCCTTCTGATAGCCCTCGACCAGCGCGGTGATCAGACCGGCGGTGACGTCGGGGCGCTCGCTCATGGTCTCAACGTTGCGGGGCCAGCGGGGATCGGTGATCAGGTCGACCTGGGGGCCATACATCTGGTAGATGCCCTGGGCGACCCACATCTCGCGATCGACCTCGGCATACTCGCGGATCGCGTCATAGTTGCCGTCGCCCATCGCGGCAGCGGCCAGACCGAGACTGTCGGGGAAGCCGGCGGAGATCGGGTTGGAGATCGTGGTCATCGGGATCGTGGGCACGCCGCGCTGCGCGGCGTCAGCCTCGGCCATCTCGGTGACGACGTTGTTGTACAGCGCGACCATCGAGGCATCAAAGCCCAGACTGCCGCGGTACACACCGGCGCGGATCTTCTGCGTATTGATGACAAAGGAATCCATGCCGGCAAAGCCGGAGGCATAGGCGTTCTTGGACTCCTCGCCCTCGCCGATCATGGTCACGACGGCGGCGGGGTTGATCGTGCCGTCCTCGTTCTTGGCCATGTCAAGCTTGGGCACGCCCGGGGTGATCGCCAGCGCGTTGAAGACAAAGCCGGCCTGATCGACCAGCTCCATCTTGCTGACCATGTCCTCGGCACGGGTCTTGGCATCGAGACGCCAGTCTTCAAAGGGATCGAGCTCCTTGTTGTTGTTGCTGTCCTTGAAGTACAGGCCGTCTACGACGAGCACGCCCACGGTGGTGACACCGATGGTCGGGCCGTTCTCGTTTTCGTAGAACGCGGGCTCCAGATACGTCGCGGTCGGGTCGACCTCGGCCGGGTCGTAGGGAGCGGGGATGTAGCTGTCACCGTCAGCGAAGACCGCGGGGCACAGCGTCATCAACAGTGCGAGGGTCATGAGGATGCTGATGAGTTTTTTCATGTTCCTTCTCCTTTATGTATTTTTCCCGGGAGCGGCGGTGCCGCCCGGTTTTCTATTGTTGATTATACCAAATAAAACGGAAAGAAAAAGCCCTCTGCCTTGAATCCGTGCCCGTGTGGCGCAAAACACCGGAAAGCTTATCCACGGCAAAAAAATGGCGCGAACGGAGGAATGCGCTCCGTTCACGCTTATATATAGCTGTATGGCGACGATTATTCCGGCCGCAGGATCACGCTGAGCCTGAAAAGCCCGTCTTCGGCGCGCACCGACATCGAGCCCTGATGCTTTTCCGCAATGTGCTGAATGGAGCGCAGACCGAAGCCGTGCCCGCTTCCGCTTTTGGTAGTGGGGAAAAGGCCGTTCTCCTCGGCGGCGCGCTCCCCGGCGTAGGTGTTCTCCACCTGCAGCACGACAAGGCCGCTGCGTGCGTTGCTCTTGAGCGTGATATGCCGCTGCGAGGGCTCCTCCACCTGCACGACGGCCTCCAGCGCGTTGTCCAGCGCGTTGCCGAAGAGAGAATAGATTTCCCGCTCGCTGAGAAAATCGAACAGCGAG
>CACXDT010000190.1 GCA_902766405.1 Oscillospiraceae bacterium | reverse complement strand
TCCATTATGCTCTGCGGGCTTCGCCTTGCCTGACACAATTCTGTCTCGGAAATCATTCCCGACCTTTCTATCAGATATCAGTATTATATATCCCGCTACGCGGGGCATTGCTTGCCGGTGTGGTCGATCGTGTAGTCTCCGTTTAAAAGCAGCTCCGAGATGGGTACAATGCTGTAGCCCTGGCTCTGCAGCGCGTCGAGGATCCCCGGCAGGGCCTCGGGCGTGTGCTCGGCCGCGTTGTGGAACAACACGATACTGCCCGGCTCGATACTCTTGAGTACCCGGTCGGTGATCTCCTGGGCCGAGATTCCCTTCCAGTCCAGACTGTCTACCGACCACTGGATAGCCGTCATGCCCATGCTGCTGATGGCCTTGATCACATGGTCGTCGTACTCGCCGTAGGGGCAGCGGATCAGTGTCGGTGCAACGCCGGTGATCGCCTCGACCTTGTCGTTGCAGGCCTTCACGTCGGCGATGACCTGATCCTCCCGCAGCTTCGAGAAGTGGTCGTGGTGGGAGGAGTGGTTCATCACCTCATGGCCCGCCTCGGCGATCGCGGCTACCGATTCGGGATAGCGCACGACCCAGTCGCCCACGAGGAAGAACGTGGCGTGTACGCCGTGATCGTTCAGAATGTCGATCAGGGTCTGTGTGTCCTCGTTGCCCCAGGCCGCATCGAACGAGATGGCGACCACCTTGTCCTTGCGGTCCACGCTGTAGATCGGCAGCAGCCGCGTGGTCGCCGCCGCCCCGATAATGGCCGGGCTGTTCACGGTATACAGCATCATCAGCGATGCCAGAACAACGCTGAGCGTTGTCAGAACAGCTCTGTTTTTTATCCAGATTCTGTGCAGGTCGATCAATCCGCATCCCTCCCTCAGCCATACTCTATGCCTTGTCCGCGGATTTGATGCCAAAAGCTTGACTTTGCTTTTAATCGTCTTATAATATATGTAAACAAAACAGGGTTTTCGTTTACTGTCATGATTGGATGCCATTTTTTCTCGCCACTGACGGGGCAAGCGAAAAATATGGCAATACCGTAATCGTAATCATCAATTATGCCTGCGATAAGCGGTTCAGATGGAAAGGAGGCAGTATCCCATGAATATCGACAATCTGGAAATCGAGCGCAAATATCTGATCGCTATGCCGGATCTGGACTGGCTCTCTGCGGCGGCTGAGTCTACCGAGATCACACAGACCTATCTTCACACGACACCGCTCTTCAGCACCAACCGCATCCGCAAACGCGGGCGCGACGGCGTATATACCTATACCCATACCCGCAAGCGGCGCATCACCGATGTGACGCGTGTGGAGATCGAGAAGGAGATCAGTGAACAGGAGTATCTTGCGCTTCTCAAGGAGGCCGACCCTGAGCGCCGCACCATTCAGAAGACGCGCTACTGTCTCGACTACGAGGGACAGGTATTTGAGATCGATATTTTCCCGTTCTGGACGACACAGGCCTATCTGGAGCTGGAAATGCGCTCGGAGGATCAGGAAATCCGGTTTCCGCCGCAGCTGCGCATCCTGCGGGAGGTCTCGTCCGACAGCCGTTACAACAATTCCGAGCTCGCCCGCGAGATCCCGGCCGAGGATGCATTTGATACGAAAGGATGATCGATTTGAAGAAACAGTTACCTGTGCTGCTGGTCATACTGCTTGTTGTGTCTCTGACAGCCTGTTCGGCCCAGAGCCTGAAGCTTACGCGGCTGCCTGAGGCGACCGAGACGCCTGTGCAGGCCAGCGAACCCGCAGACGAGCCAACGCCGTCCACACCGGAGCCACAGCAGGAGAGCGCGCAGCCGGCTGCACCGCAGACAGGCAGCGGCATTGTGGAGCTCGGCAACCACGTGGTTGTCAATGTCACAAACAATTTAGAGGTCTTTACGGCCCCCGACGGCAGCGACCAGACAATATTGAACTTTGCCTATGAAAACGCCCGGGTCTATGTCGAAGGGCGTGACGCCGCGTCCGAGGCGATCAATGCCGCGCTTGTTGTGGGGGATGAGCTCTATTATTCCGGGGAAAACGGGCACAGCGGTATGAACGGACTGCTGGAGACGGCCACCGATAACTATGCCCGCGCCAAGGACACCGGCGAGGATCTCGCCCTCGAGTTCTCCTCCTCGCGCAGCGTCACCGTCAGCCGCTCGGACGACCGCGTGCTGAGCCTTGTCTACAGTGTCCGCGGCTTCGACGGCGGCATCAGCGCGCTGACTTACGACCGCGCCTTTACCTTCGACACCGAGAGCGGCCGGCAGCTGACGCTCGATGATCTGAGCAGCGATCCGCAGCGACTGCGCAGCTTTCTGGTTGAGACGCTGAAACAGCAGGCCCAGGCGAACGCGGATGCCATCACACTCGCTGACGACGCGAATGCGCAACTCTCTGCGCTGCTGCGAGAGGGAAACTGGAGCCTGAGCGCCGCCGGTATGGACATCTTCTCGGATGCCGGCGAGATTGAGACGGCCAGCGGCGGTATTCTGCATTTCATTATTTCCTACGATGCACTCGCCGAGGTCCTCGACAGCAGGTGGCTGCCGGTTCGCCGCGGCGGCAGCGGGGCGGTGGAGCTTCTGCAGCAGGAGGATGTTGCCGCGGGCTCAGTAGAGTATTTTGACCGTCTGAGTGTCGATGACGACGGGCAGCATCTCTGTCTGATGGTCGATGGCGTCGTTTACGATCTGGAGCTGTGGCGCGTGGAATACGCCGGGAGCTTCTATCCGAGTCATCTTGTCTGGCACGGCAGCTATCTGCAAAACGCCGCGCTGCAGCTCGATGCGCTGATCCCCGACGGTATTCCCACGCTGATGGTCCGGTATTCCGATGCCGAGGGCAATACGGTCTCACGCCTGATCTCCCAGAGCGGCGAGGACGGCCGCCTGCTACTGCTCGACCCGCAGGGCTTTGAGACCGTGGGATAGAGCTCCCCGTTGTGAGTGCTTCCGGTACCGTCATTATCGCTTACGATCGAAAACGCAATATTCGATTTCGTTTACGATACAATAGAGAATACAAACAAGGAGGAATTCGTTATGAACAATGTAAACGGGGAATATCACTTCTCCGGCAACAGCGGCCAGCCGATCGACCCGGGCGGACAGCAAAACCCGAACGGCGCGCAGCAGCCGCCGCAGGGTGAGACCCGCCGCCCACAGGCCCACCGGCCCCGGCAATCCGGAGGGAAAACCCCCATGGGCCCCGAGCGCTTTATCCGGATCGCTGTGCTCGTGCTCGCTGTGATCCTGATCGGCAATGTGGTCTTCGGCTCGTTCTATAACGTCTCCGAGCAGCAGAACGCCGTCGTCACGCAGTTCGGTAAGGTCGTGCGCACCGATTCGGCGGGTCTGCACTTCAAGGTCCCGCTGCTGCAGCAGGTACATATGGTGGATATCACGACCCACGGCACGGGCCTTGGCTACTCGGTCGGCCCCTATGGGCAGAACATCACCGATGTCTCAAACGGCATCATGATCACGTCGGACTTCAACCTCATCAATATTGACTTCTACATGGAGTACCGCGTGAGTGACCCGGTGGCCTATCTCTACAACACCGAGTCCCCGGAGGAGATACTCAGGAACATCGCCCTGGCCAGTATCCGCAGCACCGTCGTCAATTACACGGTGGACGAGGCTATGACCACCAGCAAGAGCGCCATCCAGTCCGAGGTCAAGGCCAGCATGGTCGAGGCGCTGAGCGAACAGCAGGTTGGCCTGCAGGTCGTCAACATCACGATCCAGGACGCTGAGCCGCCCACGGCCGAGGTCATCAACGCCTTCAAAAACGTCGAAACTGTCAAGCAGAGCGCCGAGACCACGATCAACCAGGCCCGCAAGTACGAGAGCGAGCAGATCCCGGCCGCCGAGGCCGAGGCCGACCGCATTGTCCAGAGCGCCGAGGCCACCAAGGCCGCCCGCATTGCCGAGGCCGAGGGTCAGGTCGCCCGCTTCAACGCCATGTTCGAGCAGTACCGGCTCAACCCGCTGATCACGAAGCAGCGCATGTTCTATGAGACACTCGAGGATGTGCTCCCCGGCGTGAAGCTGATCATCTCCGACGGCGGCACCGAGACTGTGCTGCCCCTGGCGCCCTTTGCCGCCGGAACTGCTGTAGAGGGAGGGAATTGACCGTGAGCATCCATAAAACAACTGTTCTGAAAATCATCATCGTCGTTCTGGTACTCGCTGTGTTGCTGCTGCTCACAAGCGCCATGTATGTCGTACATCAGAAGGAATTTGTCGCCGTTCGCCAGTTTGGCCGCATCGTCGATGTCAAGAGCGAGCCCGGCCTCTATCTGAAGACGCCCTTTGTGCAGAGCATCCAGCGCGTCAGCGCCGCGACCAACCTCTATGACGTGCCGCCCTCCGATGTCATCACGAGAGACAAGAAGTCCATGATCTCGGATAACTATATCCTCTGGCGCGTCACCGATCCGAAGCTCTATATCCAGACGCTCAACGCCGTCGACGCTAGAGCCGAGGAGCGCATCGAGGCCGCGGTCTACAACTCGCTGAAAAAGATCATCTCCGGCATGTCCCAGGACGAGATCATCGCCGCCCGCGGGGATCGGTTGAATTCCATGATCACCGAGGACGCCAACGCCGATATCCAGGTCTACGGTGTCGAGCTGACCCAGTGCCAGATCAAGGCGCTCGACCTGCCGGATGACAACAAAAACGCCGTCTACAGCCGCATGATCTCCGAGCGCGAGAATATTGCCGCGAGCTATGCCGCCGAGGGCAATTCTCAGGCCAAAAAGATCCGCAACGACACCGACCGCAAGGTCGCCGTCATGCTCGCCAACGCCGAGAAGAGCGCGGCGCAGCTGATCGGCGAGGGCGAGGCCCAGTATATGCAGATCCTTCAGGAGGCCTACAACACCCCGGAAAAGGCCGAGTTTTATAACTATATCCGCAGTCTGGACGCGCTGAAGAACTCGATGACCGGCGAGGAGAAGACGGTCATTCTCGACAAGAACTCCGAGCTTGCGCGACTGCTCTACGGGGTAGAGGGCTGAGCGGAGCGCAGCGGCCGAAAGCTCCCTTCGGGGGCTATGCGGGCAGCATGCTGCCCGTGATCGCCTGGCGGCCCGCGCTGCACAAAACGGAAACAACATAGAGATCTCCGACGAAAACGGTAAAAATGCACCGATTTCGCCGGAGATCTCTATTATGCTGATGCATAGTTAATACTGATATCTAATAGAAATCTCGGATTCTTTCCGGCCAGAATTGCGCCATTCTTCGTTGAAGCCCTTGACCATATATGTCCATTATGCTCTGCGGGCTTCGCCTTGCCTGACACAATTCTGTCTCGGAAATCATTCCC
>CACXDT010000189.1 GCA_902766405.1 Oscillospiraceae bacterium | reverse complement strand
GAGCCCGGCAAGGACCGTCTCTTCGTCACCGAGATCAGCAAGACCGTTGACGGCGTAAAGCTTTTGAACAACATCAGCTTCATCGTGTCAAAGGACGACAAGATCGCGCTGATCGGCCGCAACGAGCTGGCCGTCACGATGCTCTATAAAATTCTGATGGGCGAGGAGGAGCCGGACAGCGGCAGCGTCAAATTCGGCGCCTCGATCACGCCGAGCTACTTCCCCAAGGACCACAACAGCTACTTTGAGGGCTGCGAGCTCGATCTGATCGACTGGATGCGCCAGTTCTCCGAGGACAAGCGCGAGAGCTATCTGCGCGGCTTCCTCGGGCGGATGCTGTTCTCGGGCGACGATGTATACAAGCCCGTCAAAGTCCTCTCCGGCGGCGAGAAGGTGCGCTGCATGCTCAGTAAGCTGATGCTCTCGGGCGCGAACTTCCTGCTGCTCGATCAGCCGACCAACCATCTCGATCTCGAATCCATCGCCGCGCTCAACAACGGGCTCGAGGCCTTCAAATACAATCTGATCTTCTCCTGCCACGACCACCAGCTGACACAGACTGTCGCCAACCGCATCATCGAGATCACCGACGAGGGCATCATCGACCGCCGCTGCAGCTATGACGAGTATGTGCATCTGAGCGACTTGGAGGAGAACGCAAGATAAAATATAATGAATACTGAAGAATGAATACTGAAAAATGAATAATTGCGGTATCGCTTTGCGATGATTATAATCGTCCGCGAAGCGGACACATTTATTATTCATTCTTAAGTCTTAAGTCTTCAGTATTCATTGATTTCCATCTAAGGTTCCTTTAAGCTTTCTCTGCTATATGCTACACGGAGGTGATTGACTTGAAGCTTCTGTACGCCGAGGACGAGCTCGCGATGTCCGAAGCCGTAGTGGACGCGCTGGAGTTCCACAAGTACACCGTGGACGCCGTCTACGACGGGGCCGACGCGCTCTACTACGCCCAACACGGCGACTATGACGGCATTATTTTAGATATCATGATGCCCAAACGCAGCGGCACTGAGGTGCTCAAGGAGCTGCGCCAGGCGGGCATCGGCACGCCCGTGCTGCTGCTGACGGCCAAGGGCGAGGTCGAGGATCGCATCGCCGGGCTCGATTGCGGCGCGGACGACTATCTGACCAAGCCCTTTGCTCTGGGCGAGCTGCTGGCCCGCGTGCGCGCCATGCTTCGCCGGCGCGAGGACTTCAAGCCCGACATTCTCTCCTTCGGTGATCTGCAGCTGAACATGCAGAGCTACGAGCTCTCCCGCGGCAGCGAGCACGTGCTGCTGCCAAAGTTAGAGTACCAGCTGATGGAGCTGCTGATGCGCAACCACGGCCTCTATCTCTCGACCGAGGACATCCTGACCAAAATCTGGGGCTATGAGACCGAGTCCGACGCGGGCATCGTATGGGTGTATCTCTCCTACCTGCGCAAGCGCCTCGCGGCCCTGGGCTCGACGGTCAGCATCCGGGCCAAGCGCGGCATCGGCTATACGCTGGAGGCTGCCCCATGATAAAAACGCTGCGGCGCAGCTTCATCGTGACCGCCATGACGGCTGTCACCGTGCTGCTGCTGGTGCTGCTGGGCGGCATCAACCTGATCAACGCCTATTCGCTCCGCCAGGAAAACCGTGTCCTGCTCGAGCAGCTCTGTGAGACGATGCTCTTTGCTCCTGTCCAGGATGGGTTCCTGCCAAATGACTCGTTCTCGGGCGAGGACGGCGTCATCCCCTCTGATCTCCCCGCATTGGGCGGTGAGTCGCAGGGGGTGCCCGGCAGCTTTCCGATGCGCGAGCGACATCTGCGGGGCTTTATGCAGCAGGAGATCGGCGAGGATCAGCGCCGCTCGGCGCTCTTCTTCACCGTCACGCTGGACAGCGCCGGGGTTCCCGAGAGCGTGAGATTGAATAACATCAGCTCGATCACCGAGGACGAAGCCCTGGCTCTCGCCGCCGGGATCGACCCGACGAGCGGCAGCGGCAGCGTGGGCCCGTATCTCTGGCAGCGCGGCTACAGCCGGGACGGGAGCTGCACGCTCACGTTCCTGCACACCGGCAGCGCCCGCAGCACGATGCTTCGCATGGCCGTGCTGAGCCTGCTGGGCGGCGCGATCGCCTGGGGGCTGATGCTGCTGCTCGTGCTGTTCCTCTCGCGCAAGTCCATCCAGCCGATCGCCGAGAATATGGAGCGGCAGAAGCGCTTTGTGACCGACGCCGGACACGAGCTGAAAACCCCGCTCGCGATCATCCTCGCGAACACCGAGGCCATGGAGCTGCGCCAGGGCGAGAGCAAGTACAGCCGCAACATCCGCGCCCAGGTCGAGCGTCTGACCGGCCTGACGCAAAACCTGCTCGCCCTGGCGCGCGCCGATGAATGGCGCGTGGAGGAGAGCGCCGAGGACTTTGATTTCAGTGCGCTGACAGCCGAGACCGCGCGCCCCTTCCGTGAGCCCGCGGAGCTGCGCGGATTGACGCTGGTGACCGATATCGCCCCCGGCGTCTCCGTGCGCGGCAGCCGCCAGCAGCTCGGGCAGCTCATCAGCATTCTGCTTGATAACGCGGTCAAATACTGCGCCGCCGACGGCACGATCCGCGTTGAGGTAAAAAAAGAGGGCGGCAAAGCCCTCCTGCGCGTGCGCAACACCGTGACCGATCAGTCCGCCCCGGCCGAACGCCTGTTCGACCGCTTTTACCGCGCCGACGAGAGCCGCAGCACCAAAACCGGCGGCTTTGGCATCGGCCTCTCGGCGGCCAGGGCAATCGCCGAAAGCCACCGCGCGAAATTAACCGCCGCCTACGAGGGCGACGAGATCGTGTTCTCGTTTAAGCTGTAAGTGAAAGTATCTCCATCCGAAGCTGCGGATAGAGATACTTTTCCTGTTTATCGAATGAAATAGGAAAGGGGCTGTGAAATAAGTCTGAAATTGGGGGTTCTATCGTAGGGGCGGCTATTAGCCGCCCGCGCGCAGAAATGCATATTTCACT
>CACXDT010000188.1 GCA_902766405.1 Oscillospiraceae bacterium | reverse complement strand
GTTCAAAACCGGCAAGGCCGCGTTCTTCGTCAACGGCTCCTGGGAGTACGCCGCCGTCAGCGCCGACGTGCCCAACGCCACCATGATTCCGTACTACTGCGGCGTCGAGGGCGAGGAGAAGGCCGGCCTGAACTGCGGCACCGAGAACTGCTGGGCCGTCAACTCCGAGGTCTCCGAGGCCAACCAGAAGGCCACGATCGACTTCATGGTGTGGCTCGTCACCGATCCCGACGCCTCCGCCGCCATGGTCGAGCAGCTCGGCATCATGCCCTACAAATCCGCGGTGGAATCCTCCAACGGCTTCCTGAACGACGCCGCGAAGTACACCGCCGACGGCTGCTACGTCATGGATTGGGCCACCAACTATCAGCCCAACGTGGACGACTACCGCGCCGCCCTGGTCTCCGCGCTCAACCAGTACAACGCCGACCAGAGTGACGCCAACTGGGAGCAGGTCAAGACCGCTTTCGTCGATGGCTGGGCCGTGCAGTACAAGGCCGCCAACGCCGACTGATTTCACGCACTGTTACAACCCCACCGGGCGGACGCTTTTCGTCCGCCCGGTTTTTAGTTAAAGGAGAGAGATTTCTATGAATCCGATCAAGAAGCCGAGCCCGCTGAGGATCTTCAATAATCCCATGCGCCGCTGGTTCTGGCTGTTCCTGGGCCCGATGGTCGTGTCGTTTTGTATTGGCTTCGTCTGGCCCTTCTTCCAGGGCATATACCTGTCCTTCTGCAAATTCCGCACGATCTCGAAGGCCACCTTCATCGGCTTTGGCAACTACGCCAAGGCCCTGTCCGACCCCACCTTCCTTCACGCATTCTGGTATTCGGCCCTGTTCGCTGTCGTCAGCCTGGTGCTGATCAACGTCCTGGCCTTCGCCGTCGCCTATGCGCTCACACAGGGCATCAAGGGCTCCAACCTGTTCAGGACGGTCTTCTTCATGCCGAACCTGATCGGCGGCATCGTACTGGGCTATATCTGGTCCATGATCTTTGACGGCATCCTCTCGCGCTTCGGCTCGTCGATCCTGCTGGAGAGCAAGTACGGCTTCTGGGGACTGATCATCCTGATGTGCTGGCAGCAGATCGGCTATATGATGATCATATATATTGCCGGGCTGCAGGCCGTGCCCGAGGATATGCTCGAGGCCGCGCGCATCGACGGCGCCACCCGCAGCCAGACGCTTTTCAAGGTGACGATCCCCAATGTCATGCCCTCGATCACGATCTGCACCTTCCTGAGCCTGACGAACGGCTTTAAGCTGTTCGATCAGAACCTGGCGCTGACGGGCGGCCAGCCCTTTGTCATCCAGGAGGGCGGCACGGTCATCAAAACAACCGAAATGCTGGCGCTGAACATCTACAACACCTTCTATGGCTCCGGCTCCGCCTCGCCCGGCGTAGCCCAGGCCAAGGCCGTACTGTTCTTTATTCTCGTCGCCGGACTGGGCCTGGCCCAGCTGGCCTTTACCCGCAAGAGGGAGGTGCAGCAGTAATGAGCAAACAGGAAAGCCTGACCAGTGAGAACCGCCGCAAAACGACGCTGACGGTTGTTTTCGCCATCATCAGCATCATCTACGTACTGCCTGTCGTTGCGGTCATCCTCAACTCCTTCAAGCTCAACACCTTTGTCAAGACCGACACCTTCGCCCTGCCATTGGGCGAGATGTGGGCCGGCATGAGCAACTTCATCAAGGGCATGACCTTCGGCAACTATCCGTTCTGGAAGAGCGCGCTGTATTCCACGGTCATCACACTGATGTCCACGGGACTGATCCTGATCTGCACCTCGATGGCGGCCTGGTATATCGCCCGCGTCAACTCCCCGGTGTGCAAGGCGATCTACTATCTGTGCGTCTTCTCGATGGTCGTGCCGTTCCAGATGGTCATGTACACGCTCTCGAAGACGGCCTACAATCTGCATCTGAACACCCCCTGGACGATCCCGGTCATCTACCTTGGCTTCGGCGCGGGACTCGCGGTGTTCATGTTCGTCGGCTTCGTCAAGTCCATCCCCCTCGAGATCGAGGAGGCCGCCTCGATCGACGGCTGCGGGCCGCTGCGCACGTTCTTTATGGTCGTGCTGCCGATGCTCAAGCCCACGCTGGTCTCGGTCGGCATTCTGGAGATCATGTGGGTCTGGAACGACTATCTGCTGCCTTACCTGGTGCTGGACATCAACGAGTACCGCACGATCCCGATCCATATCCAGTATCTCAAGGGCAGCTACGGCACCGTCGATCTCGGCGCCACCATGGCGCTGATCCTGCTGAGCATCATCCCGGTGATCATCTTCTATATGCTCTGCCAGAAGCAGATCATCAAGGGCGTCGCCGCCGGCGCGGTCAAGGGATAAACCGCCGGATTATACTCAAAAACCCCGGTTCGTCCGTAGGGGACGGCCTCCCGGACGTCCCGATGCACATGTCCGGCAACGGGTCGTCGAGGACGCCGACCCCTACGGATTATTTGCTAAAACGCCGGTTTGCCTGTAGGGGACGGCCTCCCGG
>CACXDT010000187.1 GCA_902766405.1 Oscillospiraceae bacterium | reverse complement strand
TATGAAAAAGTGGCTGCGGGATCTGTACAGCGAGCAGACCCCGGCAATCGGTATGCCCCAGGTGGTGCCCAACATCATGGGCGTGGGCCAGTCAGGCGCGGCCTATTGGGGGGATGTCGCGACCGTGCTGCCCTGGACGCTGTATCAGGTCTACGGTGACAGGCGGGTGCTGCGAGATCAGTTTGACAGCATGAAGCTCTGGGTGGACTTTATCAAGGCTCAGTGCGGCGAAAACGGTCTCTGGCAGACCGGCTTCCAGTACGGCGACTGGCTGGGCCTGGACGCGGAGGTCAACGCCCTGAACGAACCCCGCAAAGGCGCCACGGAGGACTACTTCACCGCCAACGCCTGCTACCTCTGGAGCCTGCAGATCCTCATCGACACGGCAAAGCTGTTGGGCGAGGAAGAGGACGAAGCCAAATACCGCGCCCTGCGGGAGAAGGTGCTGGCCGCCTTCCGCGCGGAATATGTGACAGCCACCGGCCGCCTGGTGTGCGAGACCCAGACCGCCATGGTGCTGGCCCTGCACTTAGGGATCGTAGAGGAAAAGCACCGGGCGCGCATCGCCGCCATGCTCAAGACCAACATCGACGCCCACAAGACCCACTTGGTCACGGGCTTCATCGGCACGCCCTACGCCTGCCTGACCCTTTCGGACAACGGCATGCATGAGCTCGCGGGCAAGCTCCTGCTGCAGGAGCAGAACCCCAGCTGGCTCTATGAGGTGAAGATGGGCGCCACCACGATCTGGGAGCGCTGGGACTCCATCCTCCCCGACGGCCGCTTCAACCCGGCCAACATGAACAGCCTGAACCACTACGCCTACGGCTCCATCGGCAACTGGCTCTACACCAGGCTGGCCGGGCTGGAGCTTGTGGAGCCGGGCTATAAAAAATTCTCCGTCAAGCCGCAGTTCATCCGCGGCATCGAGTGGGTCAAGCTCCGCTATGACAGCGTCTACGGCCCGATCCGCGTGGAGTGGAGCTGCCAAAACAAGACGATCCGCGTGGAGGTCGAGGTTCCGGCCAACACCACGGCCTGTGTGACCCTGCCGGAAAAGGACGAGACGGTTGAGCTGGGCAGCGGCGTGTATACTTACGAATATGCCACCGAGACGAACCTGCATCTGGCCAAATACAGCCTGGAGATGCCCCTGCGCATCCTGATGGAGCACCCCATCGGAAAGCCCATGCTGCAGCAGTACGCCCCGGAGATGGCGGAAAACCGGATGCTGGAGTATGTCATCGATCAGCCTATCACGGCGCTTCTCAGCTATGCGCCGCAGATCGGGCCGCTGTTTGAGGCCATCATCGGCGCTATGAACGCCGCGGAGGAATGAAAGGTGGAGACGATGAAAATCACGATTCAGGGAGACCGTATGCTGGACATGCACCAGGATCTCTTGCTATACTGATTTCAACAAAACGATAAGGAACAGTGACATGAAAAAACTCAAAAACAAACTGGGAAAACTGGCCCAGCGTATCATCGACAAAGCTATGGGAAACGGCCTGATGCAGGAGGAGACCTCTGCCGACGGCGAACGCTACGTCACGCCCGGGATCGGAGAACTCATCCGCCAGGCGGGCGCTGAGGGCTGCGTGCTGCTGAAAAACAACGGCGCTCTGCCGCTGAACAGGGAAAAGGAAGTGGCCGTGTTCGGGCGCTGCCAGCTGGACTGGTTCTATGTGGGCTATGGCAGCGGCGGCGATGTGAACGCGCCGTACCATGTGAATCTGATCGACGGTATGCACAATGCCGGCTTGAGACTCAACGCCGATGTGCTGAATGCCTATGAGACCTGGACGCAGCAGGAGGACAACGTGGCCGACCACGGCTGGTGGGGTCACTGGCCGATGAACTACCCCGAGATGCCGCTGGACGCCGCGCTGGTGCAAAAGGCCGCGCAGACCGCCGAGACTGCAATCGTTGTCATCGGCCGCGCCGCGGGAGAAGACCGGGAGAACACCCTCACCAAGGGAAGCTTCTATCTGACCGACGAGGAGCGGGCGATGCTGGACGCGGTCACGGCGGCCTTTTCCCGGGTCGTGGTGCTGCTGAACATCGGCAATATCATGGATATGGCCTGGACAGAGGAATACGGGGACAGGCTCTCGGCCCTGATGATCGTCTGGCAGAGCGGCATGGAGAGCGGCAACGCTGTGGCGGACGTGCTGACCGGCGCTGTCACCCCCTGCGGCAAGCTCAGCGACACCATCGCCCGCCGCTATGAGGACTACCCCAGCAGCGCAAGCTTCGGAGGCAGGGAGTTTAATGACTACGCCGAGGGTATCTATGTGGGTTATCGGTATTTCGACCGGCACCCGGACAAGGTGCTCTACCCCTTCGGCTTCGGTCTGAGCTATACGAGCTTTGCCCTGAAGGCCGAGAGTCTGCGGCGCATCGGAGATGAGACGGAAGCTGTGGTCACCGTCACCAACACCGGGACGGTTCCCGGAAAGGAAATCGTGCAGCTCTGGTGCTGTGCACCGACCGGACGCCCGGACAAGCCTCTGCGGGTGCTTGTGGCGTTTGGAAAGACGAAAACCCTCGCTCCCGGTGAGAGCGAGACGCTGACGCTCCGGTGTGACGACAAGTGCCTGGCCTCCTACGACGAGGACGGCAGCCGCTTTGTGCTGGAGGCGGGAGAATATCGCTTCACGGCCAACGACACGGAGGCAGGCAGCTTCGCCCTCAAACAGACGATCACGGTAGAGCAGTGTGAGCCTCTCTGCAAAACCAGCGCCGAGCTGCGAGCGCGGATCCTCAGCCACCTGCCGAAGGCAATCCCGGTCACCGGCATTCGGAGCTATTCGCTGGATGACGTAAAGAGCGGAACGATCACGCTGGACGACTTTATCGCCCGTCTGAACGATGACGAGCTGGAGGCTCTCAGCCGCGGTCACGGCATGATGGGCAGCTCCCTCGGCGTGGCGGGCAACGCGGGCGCCTTCGGCGGCGTGATCGAGAGTCTGCGGCAAAAGGGTGTGCCGCCCATCATCACCTCCGACGGCCCGGCGGGACTTCGCCTGAAAAAATACTGCGCGCTGCAGCCCTGCGGAACCGCCCTGGCCTGTACCTGGAACACGGAGTTGATCGAGGCTCTTTCCGCCAAAGTCGGAGAAGAGATGACCCACTACGGCGTGGATGTGCAGCTGGCTCCCGGCATGAATATCCACCGCAATCCCCTCTGCGGCCGCAACTTCGAATACTTCTCCGAGGATCCGCTGCTCTCCGGCAAGATGGCTGCGGCCACGGTGCGCGGCGTGCAGAGTAAAGGAAAGGCCGCTTGCCCCAAGCATTTCGCCTGCAACAATCAGGAGACCAACCGCAATAAAAACGATTCCCGCGTCTCCGAGCGGGCTCTGCGCGAGATCTATCTGAGAAACTTTGAGATCGTGGTCAAGGAGACCAAGCCTCTCACCGTCATGACCAGCTACAACAAGGTCAACGGCGTGTGGAGCCACTACAACTACGACCTCGTCACCACCGTCCTGCGCGGCGAGTGGGGCTTTACCGGCTGCGTGATCACCGACTGGTGGATGCAGAAATCCAAAAGCCCGGAGTTCCCGAAGCTCAAAAACAACGCCTACCGTGTCCGTGCCCAGGTGGACGTGCTGATGCCCGGCGACATCGGTCATATGGCAAAAGAGTACAAGTCCGACGGCAGCCTGCTGGAGACCCTGGGCAAGCCCGACGGTATCACCCGCGCCGAGCTCCAGCGCACGGCGAAAAACGTACTGACGCTGGCAATGAAACTGAAAGTGTGACGGTTTCAGTCAACGGCAAGCAGAAAAGCGAGATTCTTCCTGACGCACCATATGGTACTGGCAGTAAACGACGAAGGAACGATTCGCCGTTTACTGCCAGTATCATATTTATCCTAAAAAACGCCTGCCTTTTTTCAGATTAAAAAACACCTTGACAAATTCCGTCTCAGAATACAATTATACAAATAGTGGGCAAATTCGTAAAAATGCTCGAACCTGCCCACTATTACTGCACGGGTTGCGGCCGTACCGCGCGGGCACTTCCGCGACCTGAGCAAAGCGAGGCTTGAGGGAAAGCGCCAATACCGTATCACATCTTCTTTGCCGGAAAAACGATAGTATGCAACAGGCCCTTTATCCGCCGATCAGCCCGTGGGCGATCTGCAGGGCCCGCGTCTCATCCTCCGCCGGTACGCGCACGCTGACAGCGCCGGAGCGGACGGCCGCGCCTTCGATCGGGATATGCGCCTTCTCAAGCGCCAGCATCAGTCGCGAGAGCATCGGCGATGCCGCCTCGCGGCCGGCCAGTGTCACCGATCCGGCGTGCGCCGTTGCGCCCGCGAGCGCGGGCCGCCGCGTCTCGTCGAGCCAGCGCACAGCCGTGCCCGCGCCCTCGGTGAAGGCCGGCAGCACCCACAGCGGCACGCCGCCGCGCAATGCCAGCTCGACCGAGCGGTCGTGCAGCACCTGGGCCCCGGCACGCGCAAGGGCCAGCATATCCCGCACGTCGATCTCGCCGAGCAGCCGCGCCTCCGGCACGCGCCGCGGATCCGCGGTATAGACGCCGCTGACATCGGTATAGATCTCGCAGCGATCCGCGGCCAGCGCTTCGGCGAGCGCGACGGCCGTCGTGTCCGAGCCGCCGCGGCCGAGCGTCGTCAGCTCGCCGCCGTCCGTGCTCCCCTGAAAGCCGCAGACCACAGGGATCGCGCCGCTCTCGAGGCACGGCCGCAGCCGCTCGGGCCGCACGGCGGCGACGCGGCTGTCGCCGAAGGGCCCCTCTGTCACGATTCCGGCCTGCCAGCCGGTAAACGAGCGCGCCTCGCCGCCGAGACTCTGCACCGTGAGCGCAAACAGGGCCGCCGAGCGCTGCTCCCCGGTGTTCAGCAGCGCGTCAAGCTCGCGCGGCGAGGGCTCCGGCAGGATCTCCCGGGCGCGCGCAAGCAGCTCGTCGGTACTGTCGCCCATGGCCGATACCACAACCGCCACACGGTGCCCCGCCCGCCGCGCACGCAGCGCGATCGCCGCTGCGCGGCGCAATCTATCGAGATCGGCCAGCGAACTGCCGCCGAATTTTTGAACGATCAACATGGAATACTTTCCTCCCCTGGATGATACCAGTTACACTCCATTCTATTGCCCTTTGCCGACCGGGGTGAAAATCGCGGCTGCAGTCCGAACCGTTTATCCCAGACGCAGACTGGGCATACTGACAGAAAGAGTTGTAAAGGGGGCGGTCGTTTGCCGCGCTATGCCGAGCGCTGTTTTACCCTGCTGGTCACCGGCGGAACCGTACTGGGCTGCCTGTGGCTCGGCGTCCGCTTTGTGCTGCCCTGGACGGCTCCCTTCCTGCTGGCCTTCGCACTGGCCGCCACGGTCGAGGGCGCCGTACGCACGCTGGTCGGCCGCGGCTTTCGCCGGGGACTTGCCGCCACGCTGACCGCGCTGCTGGTGCTCGGACTGCTGACCGCGCTCGGCACGCTGCTGATCTCCCGCGGTGTCGCGGCGCTCGAGCAGCTCTCGGCCGAGGCCCCCGGCCTTCTCGCCTCGCTGGGCAAGACGCTCGGTGCCCTGGAACAGCGGATCCTCGCGCTTGCCCAGGGCGAGGCCGCCTCCGATACGCTCAAGGCGGCGCTGGATGCGCTCAACCAGGCGCTCTACAGCGTGCCGGCCGCGCTGTTCCAGTGGCTGCTGGATCTGCTGAGCCGCATGGCCCAGGCCAGTCCCGACGCGCTGCTGTTCGCCGTGACGACCGCGCTGGGAAGCTGGCTGATCTCGGCGTCGTACCCGCGCGTGACGGCCTTCCTCGCCCTCCAGCTGCCCGAGGAGCTGCTGCGGCGCCTGCGGGAGCTGACGGGTGAGCTGAAGCAGAGCTTCAGCGGCTGGCTGCGTGCACAGCTGCTGCTGATGGGGCTGACCTTCTTCGAGCTGCTGTTGTTTTTCTGGCTGCTCCGTGTGCGCTCGCCGCTGCTGACCGCGTTTGTGACCGCGCTGGTCGACGCCATGCCGGTTTTCGGCGTCGGAACCGTGCTGCTGCCATGGGCGCTGCTGGCGCTGCTGCGGGGCAGCAGCGGTCTCGCGCTCGGCCTGGTCGCCGCGTGGGGCGTCTGCAACCTCGTGCGCAACGTCCTGCAGGCAAAGCTCCTTGGCGACCAGATCGGTCTCGACCCGCTGGCCGCGCTGTTGAGCATCTATGTCGGCTGGCGCGTCGGCAGCTTCTGGGGCGCGCTGCTGTGTCCGGTGCTGCTCGCCGCGGCCCAGCAGCTCAACGACCGCGCCGTCGTGAAGCTGTGGAAAACGGTATAGCGTCCGAAATAAGCGTAGGGGCGGCTATTAGCCGCCTGGCGTGGAAATGTAATATTATACATGAAAAGATGGGCAAATTCGCACTATTTTTACGAATTTGCCCATCTTTGTGCCTGTATATTGGCTTGTACCGCGCGGGCGGAAGCTTGCCGCCCCTGCGGGATGTTGTTTTATCTATATGCGGTCTTCAGACTGGCAGATAGGGATTCAGCCAGTCTATCAGCTGGTTCCAATAACCGATCATCGTGTTGATAAAGGTGAATACCGGGCTGCCGGCCAGACCGTTGTAGACCTTCTCAAGGCTCGACCCGGTCAGAAAGCCGACACCGATGGCGATGCCGCCCAGCAAAACCAGAATCAACACCAGCGTTATGACAAAGCGCCAGGTCTTTTTCATTCCGCAGGCACCTCCTTATAGCACCATTTGCCGCCCAGATCGACCACCGTGCGGACAAGACCGGCAATGGCCCCGGCAATGAGCCAGATGAAGAGCCACAGGAACAGCAAGCCCAGCGCCACCAGCGCCATCGAAGCGCCGGCTGCGACCAGCATATCGCACATCAGCGAAAAACTGGAAAAAACGCTGATAAAGCCCAGCACACCGGTCGCGCCGAGGAGGACGCCGGCAGCCAGACTGAGCACCGTGGGCGCCAGCAATACGACGATGCCCGCCAGCGTCAGTGGAACGGCAAGCAGGAGATACAGGATCAGCAGCGGCACACGGGGCTTGCGCAGCGTCTTGTCCACTGTGATCCGACGCGGCGCACTTGCCAGCTTTGACGGTGTGTCCGGCGGGAGCGCGTCGGCCTCGTCGGTATTGAGCGTGAAATTGTTCAGAAAGTCCGAGACCTTTTTGTCCAGCGTCTGCTCTTCCGTCCGGGCCGCTTCGGCCGCGGGAGCTGCGCTCGGCGCTGCCTCGGCAACGGCAGGCTCTTCACTGCCTGCAAGCGCTGTGACGCTCTCTTCCGGTGCCATGTCCGCCGCTTCCGCAAGCTCACCCATGCCATCGGCTTCCGGCGAGGCTGTGTCTGCTGCTGTTGGGACATCGGCAGGTATGGGCGCGTCGCTCACCGCGGCGTCGCCGTTCTGGGGAACATAGAACTGTCTGTCAGACGCCTGGGCCGCTTCGCTCCCCTCGTCAAACAGGGAAAACTGGCCATCGTCCGTCTGTCCCTGGATGGGCTGCTCGCTGAGCGCCGCGATCCCGATGTCGTAGATCGCCTGCAGATACGGCGGGATGCCATCCCCGTCGGCCGCCTCTCCTTCACCGGAATTGTAGACGCGTGCCACCTGAACCGCCTGGACCATCGGCGAATTCAGGGCCATCAGCAGGGCCTGTTCATCGTCGGCCTGGTCGAACAGCGCCGTATAGGCCGCCATGGCGCGCTGCCGATCCTCCTCGCGCAGACAGGACAGCAGCTTGGCGAGCTCAGAAAGAAATCGTTGTCTGTTGATATCGGTCACCTCCGATTATTGATCTCACCCACAAGGAAAACACAAGGGCGAAAATCAGTAACCCTCATTATATGCGTTCAGAGGGAAAAGGTCAAGGAAAACCGTAACAAATCCAGCCAAATCCGGCCGGAAAGTCCTCCCAAACCCGGTCTCGGAGGCAATTTTGCGGCGGTTTGACAGTTTTCTCCCTTTTCCACGGTTGAATCCCCACAGACATTCTGATATAATGATCGTAAACGAAAAAAAGATTTTCGTTTACGATCATTATTTGATGCCGTTTTTCTCGCCCCTGACGGGGCAACCGAAAAACATGGCCATATCGTAAACGCAATTTTCAATTTCGTTTACGATAAAACACAATTGATAAAGCCATCCGTAATGATGAATGATTGCAAGGGGAATCCGTATGGCACTCGACAGAGCATACTTTGACGATATCTCCATCGAGATCGTCAAGAAAAAATACTACAACGCGAACAAGGTGGACGCCATGCTCGCCGATATCCGCCGTCAGGCGCTGGCACTGACGGAGGAGAACCGGCAGCTTCGGCAGCGTTTAGACGCGCTGACTGTCCAGAAGGACGAGATCGGCGAGACGCTGCTCTCAGCCAGGACGATCTCCCGCCAGATGGTGGAGGACGCCTCGCGCCGCGCCCACGAGACCACTGACCAGGCCGAGGCGGAGGCCGAAAAGACCGTGCAGGAGGCTGCCGCACAGGCCGAGGAGACCCGACAGGCGGCCGAGCGTGAGGCTGAGCAGCGCCTCGCGGAGGCCGATGAACAGGCCCGGCAGCTGCTCTCCGACGCCGAAGCGCGTGCAAACAGCATGCTTGCGCGCTCCGAGGCGAAAGAGCGGGAGCTGGAGGACCGTCTGCACGGCGAGAGGCAGACCGTGCGCCAGCGCGCCGAGCGGCTCTGCGGCGCGGTCAAGGAGCTGCTGTCCGACGGCGTTGATCAGGTCGAGGCCGAGTGGCAGGATTTCCTTCGCAGTATGGACGAGGAAATGCCTGCAACGGAGGGGGCGGCCCCCGCCGATCTCGGCGATAAAGTCGGCGCCATTGCGCGGCTGCTGGAGCTCGACACCGAGGACGCAGGGCCGGCGGCAGACGAAGCGGCGGAGACCGTGGAATAAGCGCGGGGGAGCCTGCCACACCGTAGGGGCCGACACCCTTGGCGGCCCGCGCGGGTTAGGGCGAAGGGGATCGAAGCCCTGCCGGTTTTAACGGGCGGATTTCCGCCGATAC
>CACXDT010000186.1 GCA_902766405.1 Oscillospiraceae bacterium | reverse complement strand
TTGAACGTGAAGAGGGGATTACCGTCCCCTCTTCACAATCTCCCCATGCGTGTCGATACCTTGCCACAAGGGTTTGTCTACAGTCTGCGCATCCCCACCCGCAGAGCGGGTGGGGATGCCTGCGATATGCGTATGGGTTTTTATTTTGCCAGCTCGAGCGCGGCAGCGACTGCCTGACGGAAGCCGTCGCTTGTCATGGTCGCGCCGGAAGCGCCGTCAATGGCGGCGGAGTTTGCGGCGACCGCCTGATCGACAAGCTTCGGCAAAGCCAGCGCGCCGATGTCGGCGGACTCGCTGTGGCTCAGGATCTCGACGCCGGCGATCTTGCCGTCGGTGACGGTAACGGCAACCTTGATCTCACCGTTGCGCCCGGTGCCGACGCCCTCATACACGCCGTCCTTGTACACGGTGGCGTCAACCACGACCTTTGCCACATCCTCGCCCTTCAGGGTGAGCAGCTCGTCATAGCCGGTCAGCGCTTCATCCAGCCCCTCCTGGCCGGCCAGGATCTTGCCCAGCAGATAGCCCCAGATAAAGCAGCGGCCGTTGGAGTTGCCGGCGCAGTTGATCGGGTAGTCGATGGCATAGAGATCGCCGGAGGTGTTGCCGGTGGCGTAGAGTCCGGGGATGGCCTGTTTATCGTTGTTCAATACCTGCAGGTCGGTGTTTACAGACAGACCGCCGACGACGGCCAGCAGCGCAACGCCAATCTTGGCGGCGTAGAAGGGCCCCTCGTTGATGGGATAGAGGAATTCGGCCGGCTTGTGGAAGTCGTCGTCATACTTCTGGGCGACCATCTCATTGTAGCGCTTGATAGTCTCGAGGAAGGTGTCGACCGGGCAGCCGATCTTCTCCGCCAGCTCTTCCAGCGTGTCGGCGACAAGGGTGTTGCCGTTTGCAACATCGCTTTCCACCGTCGGGATCACATCCTCCGGGGCGAAGGCCTGGCCGATGGAGCCGGCCATCGAGTCCCAGAACATGCCGCCGCCGGTGCCGCCCTCCAGGGATTTTACGTTATACTCGCCAAAGTTCTTGTCGAAGATCGAGTAGGCAATATTGCCGGGCTGGTTCATAATGTTCATGGACTTGCCCTGCACCCAGGTGCCCTCGTTCATGAAGCGCTCGCCGTTGGTGTTGACAAAGGGGAAGCAGCCGTGGAACATGGCGTTTGCCTGCGGGTGGAGCATCAGCGGGAAGGGGCCGCCCTCCTGCATCTTGCCGCCGACCCAGAGCCCCATCTTGTGGCCGTCGCCGGTCGAGAAGCCGGCAGGGCCGTGCTCGCAGCGCTGTACGCGGTTTACATAATCATCGCAATAATAGGCGGTCATTTCGGGATCCTCGTGGATGCCGCCGGTAGCCAGGATGACGCCCTTGGCACCGCGGAAGAGCCAGAGCTCGCCGTTGCGCTCGGCAAAGACGCCGACGACGCGGCCGTCCTCGACCAGAAGATCCTGCGCCTTGGTGTTGAAGAAGAACACCGCGGGTTTTTCGTGCTTATCGGCACGCTGTGCGTCAGTATAGCAGACGTTGCTGGCTGCGAAGTAGCCGCATTTCTCGTCGAACTGGAAATCGCCCACACCGAAGAACATGTGGTAATCATAGGTCTCGGGAATGATGGCCTTCGGCGCGTGAGCACGGAAGGAAATCGGAACCACGCCATACTCGGCACACTTGTCGATCAGCCACTCGCCGGTCGCGGGGGAATTGTTGAACCACATGGATACGAGCTTTTCATTGACACGGCTGCCGCAGCGCTGAACCCAGATATTCTGGTGCTCCACGACATCGGTCAGGCCGTCAAGCTTCCCCTCGTCCACCAGGCTCTGGACAAATTTGGTGTTGACCATGCCAATGCCGCCGCCCTGCCCGTGGATGACATTCTGCTGTTCGATGACTACAGTCTGCACATTGTTGTCCGCGAGAGACGCAGCCGCCGCGCAGCCGGCGTTGCCCGCGCCAACGACAACGACCTCCGCCGTCACGACCTTTGCCGCATCGGATGCGGCGTGGTTATAGGGATTCGTGAAGAAACCCGGCTTCTCCGCGGGATCCTTGGAATTGAGTCCCGCCGCCTCCGCCTGCGGCGCGGCCACGCCCAGGCCGACACTTGTCAGTGCCAGCGCCGCCGCCCCGGCAAGGGAGCCCTTCAAAAAATCTCTGCGACTTACATCCATACGATTACCTCCTTGATTTTGTTTTATGTTATTGTACAGGATACACCAATGATACTGCATTTTTTTACATTTGTCCAGCGCTTTTTTGACGGAACAGACCCTGGGTACGTAACCGTTCAGCCCACCGGCAAAATGCCGAAGAGTGAAGGAAAAACGGAACCGGTACCTGCATTTCCGTATTTGAAAGGAAAAACGGATGGGGCATATGGACAAAAGCCGCGCGATGGGGTATAATTTTCACAATACACAGTCCAACGGGGACGGATGGGAGAGCACGGCGATGAAAATGCGAGTGGTATTGGACGAGGGGGCGCTGATGCCCCGGCGCGCGCACCCCTTTGACGCGGGGCTCGATCTGTTCTCGCGCGAGGACGCGGTGATCCCGGCGCGCGGCAGCGCCATCTTCGATACCGGCGTGCATGTCGAGATCCCGGAGGGCTACGCGGGCTTCATCAAGAGCAAGAGCGGCCTGAACATGAAGCACGACATCAATTCCGAGGGCGTGATCGACGCGGGCTATACCGGGCCGATCATCGTCAAGCTCTATAATCACGGCGATACGGATTTTGCGATCCGCCGCGGCGACAAGCTGACGCAGCTGGTGCTGCTGCCGATCGGCCTGCCGGAGCTGGAGCAATGCGACAGCCTGGGCGAGACCGAGCGCGGCGACGGCGGCTTTGGCAGCACGGGGAGGTAAGACCATGGAACGACTGATCGAGACAATCACATATGAAAAGACCCCCACCGTGGGGGATATCGGCCGTACGCTGCAGGACGCGGCGACGCACGACGCCGCGCGCCGCGGTGCGGGACAGGCCGTATTGGAATCGAGGGGCTGCACCTGGGTGGCTGTGAAAAACCGCCTGGAGCTGCTCCGCATGCCGCGCGCCGGCGAGCATGTCACGGTGTCCACCTGGCCGCTGAAGGACCGGCTGGGGCTGTACCCCCGCCAGTACGAAATGCGCAGCGCCGACGGCGAGCTGTTGGTCAGCTGCGAGGCCCTCTGGGCTATCATGGACATGGAGGACCGGACGATGCTGCCGGGCAGCAGCCGCGGCATTGAGTTCATCGAAGAGGAGGGACGCCCCGGCGTCATGCGCAGGCTGCGCGTGCCCGAGGGCGGCTGGACCTTCACGCTGACGCCCACGGCGGAGCAGATCGACTTCAACGGCCACATGAACAACGTGGCCTATATCGACGCGATCGCCGGGCATCTGCCCGAGAGCTATCAGGGCCATACGCTGCTGAGCGTCGCCATCGACTACGAGCACGAGCTCCCCGCCGGGCAGAGCGCGGAGGTGCGCGCCGTGCCCCAGGGCGACAGCATTTTCTTCGAGGGCACCGTCGGCGACAAGTGCTGTTTCCGCCTGATGGAGACCTTCCTGATCGCGGATCAGGATGACAGCGGCGAGGAGATCGAGTAAGGCGACAAATGGGACTGCGAAAAAAGTCTGCAATTGCGGTTCCTATCGTAGGGGCGGCTATACCCGCAGGGCACGCAGTCAGCCGCCTGCGCGCAGGAAAGTTTATTGGACATATAGTATTGGGCAAATTCGCATGAGTGTACGAAATTGCTCAACTTATACAGAAATATAACAAATTGTGCCACGCGGGCGGCAGCTTGCCGCCCCTACGGCAATGGTGAGCTTTTTATACAGCCTCTATAGCTTTTTCCCGTTCAGTACGGCCTCGACAAGCGTGTCCCCCTGATAGCGCAGCTTCAGCGAGAAAAAAGGCGCGTCCTCGTCGAGCAGCCGCAGAAAGATTTTGTCCCCCTCCCAGATCGGGAGCGCCGTCAGGCTGTCCCAGGGCAGCCACTCGAGATGGCCCTCGTCGCAGTCGGGGAGCGCCCCCTTTTCCGCCTCGGCCGTGAACAGGTGCATATACTCGCTGCCCCATTCGTCGGACACAAAGGTGACGATGCCACGGAAGCGCCACGATGACAGACGGATGCCCGTCTCCTCATACACCTCGCGCAGCATGCACTCCTCGGGGCTCTCGCCCTCTTCAAACTTGCCGCCGAGACCGATCCATTTGTCCTTGTTCTCGTCTACGGCCTTTTTGACGCGGTGCAGCATCAGCACCTCGTTGCCGCAGCGGACATAGCAGAGCGTGGTATTTCTCACGGTATCCCCTCAAATCGTGTGAATATTTGTCGTGAATAGTATACCATATCGTATCTGAAATTGCTATCATGAGTAAAACGGTAAAAGAAAAAACGGATAAGAAACCGAAATCCTCCGCGGCGCTGATCTGGCGTTTTCTGAGAGGCAGCAAGGCGATGTTCCTTGTCGGCATCCTCTCGGCGGCGGTCACGGCGCTGGCGGATATGGTCAATCCCCAGATCATCCGCGCGGCCATCGACAACGCGATCGCCGGAAAGAGCGCCGACTACCCGGCCTTTGTCATGGCGCTGGTCGAGCGCGCGGGCGGCTTTGCCTACCTCGGCGAGCACCTCGAGCTGATGGCTATGGCCATCGTCGCCGTGGCGGCGGTACGCGCGGTGTGCACCTATCTCTTTCGCGTATGTAACACCAAGGGCGCCGAGACGCTCGTGAAAACCGCGCGCGACAGTCTCTACGCCCATATCGAGCGCCTGCCTTACGCCTGGCACATGAAAAACCGCACCGGCGATATCATCCAGCGCTGCACCTCGGATGTCGAGACCATCAAGCGCTTCATCTCCGATCAGCTCACCTCGATCTTCCGCATCGTCATTCTGCTGGTGCTGAGCCTTGTCTTTATGCTCAGCATGAACCCGCTGCTGACGCTGATCGCCTTTGCGCCGGTTCCGTTCATCATCGGCTACTCGGTATATTTTCACAGGCGCATCGGCAAAAGCTTCCTCGAGTGCGACGAGAACGAGGGCAAGCTCTCGGCCATGGCGCAGGAGAACCTGACCGGCGTGCGCGTGGTGCGCGCCTTCGGCCGCGAGCGCTACGAGAAGGACCGCTTCGAGGCGCAGAACTCCCACTATACCCGGTTGTGGGTCAATCTCGGACGGATCATGAGCACCTACTGGAGCACAGCCGACGTGATGAGCGGCATCCAGGTCATGCTGGTCGTCATCTTCGGCGCGCTGTTCTGCATCCAGGGCCGCATGGAGCCCGGCGAGTACGTGGCGTTTATCTCGTATAACTCGCTGCTGGTCTGGCCGATCCGCATGCTGGGCCGCATGATCTCGGAGATGAGCAAGGCCGGCGTCTCGCTCGAGCGCATCGCCTATATCATGGACGCCGAGGAGGAGCGCGACGCTCCCGGCGCGTATGCCGCGCCCATGGACGGCGATATCCGCTTCGAGCACGTCAGCTTCGCCTATGAGAACAGCCCCGAGATGCTGCACGACATCACGTTCACCATGCCTGCCGGCACGACGCTCGGCATCCTCGGCGGCACCGGCAGCGGCAAATCGACGATGATGGCTCTGCTCGACAAGCTCTATCCGATCGCCGAGGGCCACGGCCGCATTACGATCGGCGGCGTCGATATCCGCAACATCGAAACTGCCCACCTGCGCCGGAACATCGGCATGGTGCTGCAGGAGCCCTATCTCTTCTCGCGCACGCTGGCCGAGAACATCGCGATCACGCGCCAGACCGTCGACCGCGCGGAGATCCGCGAGGCCGCGCGGGCGGCCTGCCTCGACGAGACGATCGAGGGCTTTGCCAAGGGCTACGACACCTTTGTCGGCGAGCGGGGCGTGACGCTCTCGGGCGGGCAGAAGCAGCGCGCGGCCATTGCGCGCATGCTGACGCAGAAGACGCCGATCATGGTCTTTGACGACTCACTCTCCGCCGTGGATACCGAGACCGACGCGAAGATCCGCGCGGAGCTGCAGAAGCGCTTCGGCAGCGCCAGCATCATCCTGATCTCCCACCGCATCACGACCCTGTCGAAGGCCGACAAGATCCTGGTGCTCGACAAGGGGCGCATCGTCGAGCAGGGAAGCCATGACGAGCTGAAGACCGCCGGCGGCATCTACCAGCAGATCTACGAGATCCAGTCCGGCCTCGGAGAGGAGGCGGCCGTATGAGCGAAAACAAGACAAAGCTGCCCTTCTTCGGCGTGCCGAAGCTCTGGCCCTTCATCCGGCAGTTCAGAGGGATGATCCTCACGATGATCGCGCTGAATCTGGTCGGCAGTCTCGGGGATATCCTGCTGCCGCTCTTCCAGCGCTACGCCCTGAACCACTTTGTGGGCGAGGGGACGCTTGACACGCTGGGGCTGTATGTGGTTTTGTATATCGCCCTGATCGTGTTCATGGCGGTCATGACCTATTTCAGCTCCTTCCTGTCGATGAAGGTGGAGATGGGCACCAACCAGACCCTGCGCAACCAGGCCTTTACCCATCTGCAGACGCTGAGCTTTTCCTACTACAACCAGAACAGCGTCGGCTATATCCACTCGCGCGTCATGAGCGACACCGAGCGCATCGGCGCGCTGTTCTCCTGGACGATTTCCGAGGGGGTCTGGCAGATCGCCTATGTGGTCGGTGCCGTGGTCGTGATGCTGGCCGTCAACGCGAGACTCGCGCTGCTGGTCATTCTGATCCTGCCGCTGATCGTGCTGCTGTTCAGTCTGTTCCAGTCGAAGCTCGTCACGGCGAACCGCCAGGTGCGCGAGCTCAACTCTCAGATCACCGGCGATATCAACGAGGGCATCACCGGCGCCCGCACGGTCAAGACGCTGGCCATCGAAGAGCGTATGCAGCGCGATTTTGTCAGCGACACGGCCAAGCTGCGCCGTACGGCGGTTCACGCGGCCCGGCTGCGCGGGCTGTTCGCCTCGACCATGGGTCTCGCCTCGTCGATGGCGCTGGCCATCGTGCTGTGGAAGGGCGGCGTCATTGCCCGCAGCGAGGTCGGTACCTTCTCAATGTTCATGTCCTACGCCCAGGGCATGATGGAGCCCGTGCGCTGGATCATCGACATGATCTCCGATTTCATTACGACTCAGGTCAACATCGAGCGTCTGGTCCGCCTGCTCGAGACAAAATCCGACGTCGTCGACACGCCCGAGGTCATTGCCAAATACGGCGACTCCTTCGAGCCGAAACGCGAGAACTGGGAGGAACTGCACGGCGATATTGCCTTTGAGGACGTATCCTTCCGCTATCCCGACGGGGACGAGATGGTGCTCGAGCACTTTGATCTGAAAATCCCCTTCGGCTCCAATATCGCCATCGTGGGCGAGACCGGCGCCGGCAAGTCGACGCTGGTCAACCTGGTCTGCCGCTTCTACGAGCCCACCGAGGGCCGCGTGCTGATCGACGGGCGCGACGCGCGCGAGCGCAGCCAGCTCTGGCTCCATTCGGCCATCGGCTATGTGCTGCAGACGCCGCACCTCTTCTCCGGCACTGTGCGCGAAAACCTGCTGTACGGCAACCCCGACGCCACCGAGGCCGAGATCGACCGCGCGCTCGAGCTGGTGTCGGCCAAGGATGTGGTCGCGCGGCTGGAAAACGGGCTCGACACCGACGTGGGCGAGGGGGGCGATCTCCTGTCCACCGGCGAAAAGCAGCTGATCAGCTTTGCCCGCGCGATCCTGGCCGACCCGCGCATCCTCGTGCTGGACGAGGCCACCTCCTCGGTCGACACGATGACCGAGCAGAAGATCCAGTCGGCCATCGACACCGTGATCCGCGGCCGCACCAGCATCGTGATTGCGCACCGCCTTTCGACGATCAAGAACGCCGACTGCATCCTTGTGGTCAAAAGCGGCCGCATCGTCGAGCGCGGCACGCATGCGGAGCTCATGCAGCAGCGCGGCTATTACCGCGAGCTCTACACCCGTCAGTACGAGGACGAGGCCACGGCAAACGTACTGGGCTGAGCACAGCCAAAATTATATCTGTGTCCTGATTTCCGGATCCGTCCGCCGTTCGGACGGATCCGAAGATCAGGATTTTCCTTATTATCAAATCGGGAACCTTTTCGCTCTTCTTCCGTCTGTATGAACAGGGGAGCAGTTGTAGCTCGGTCGTGTTTTGCATATCCTATCTCCTGAGAGTGATTCGACCGTTTATAGAACGAGACAGGCCTTGGGAGTGGACGTATGACAATACCGGAACTGTTTCTGATCGCGCTGGGGCTGAGCATGGACGCCTTTGCCGTGGCCGTGTGCAAGGGGCTGAGTGTCCGCGAGCCGGGCTGGCGCTGCGCGCTGCTGTGCGGCGCGTATTTCGGCGGCTTTCAGGCGCTGATGCCTTTGCTCGGCTATCTGCTGGGCGGGCGCTTCCAGGGCGTGATCGCGAGCGTCGACCACTGGGTCGCCTTCGCGCTGCTGAGCGTCATCGGCGGCAATATGCTCCGCGAGAGCTTTTTAGAGGAGCAGCTCGACGGCGATCTTCGCGCGCAGAGCATGCTGCCGCTGGCCGTCGCCACCAGCATCGATGCGCTGGCCGTCGGGGTCACGTTGTCGTTTTTCCGGGTCAGAATCCTACTGACGGCCGCGATGATCGGGGCCACGACCTTTTGCCTGTCGGCTCTTGGCGTGACCGTCGGCGCCCTGTTCGGCGAGCGGCTGCGCGGCTGGGCCGAGCGGCTCGGCGGCGTTCTGCTGCTGGGCATGGGGGCTAAGATTTTGCTGGAGCATCTGGGGCTGCTGAGGGGGATTTCTTGAATTGTGTATCGGCCTTACTCAGCTGGCGTAAATCCTTTCTGCGGTACTTGGCTCGCCCCCGCCGTAAGGCGAGGGGAGAGCTGGCGCGCAGCGCCTGAGAGGGGAACAGCGTGTCGGACAGCGGCCCCTCTCCGTCACTTCGTGACACCTCTCCCCGATGCGGGGCGAGGCAAGAGTTGTGGCAGCTGATTATGGACGATCCCCATATTTCTTAATTTTCTGAAAATTCGGCAATTTCAATTCAAATCCGACAAAAAATGGAGTATACTGTTACGCACAGGACAGAGAGGAGGGGAGAACGTGCGTCTGTCAGAACTGAAGCAATATATCGTGCAGCGCCGCTGGCAGGTGCTGATCCTCACGCTGCTGCTCTCTGTCGCTGTGCTGCTGATCCTGCTGGGCCGCGCCTTCTCGTGGTCGGGCCGGACGAAGGACGCCGAGCTGCTGACCGTTGTCGGGCCGAACAACCCGGCCCCGGAGGAACTGAATATTGAGTTTACGCTGCTTGAGAACAGCGAGATGGTGGACTCCCGCTGTGCCGAGGCGCTCAACGCCATGCTCGCCGACTGCCGCGCCGCGGGGCTGAGCCCACAGGTCACCGCGTCGTTTCGCACGCGCGAGGGCCAGAACGCCCTGTACAAGGACGAGGTTCGCAGCCTTGTGCAGAACGGGCTCACCGAGGCGGAGGCCCGTGTCCGCGCGGCCGAGACCGTGGGCGCTCCCGGCGCCAGCGAGCATGAGCTCGGTCTCGCCGTGGATATCCGCGACGCCGCCGATCTGACCGACGCCGAGGGCGCGGCTGTGCTGTGGCTGCGCCGGAACGCGTGGCGTTACGGCTTTGTGCTGCGCTATCCCGAGGGGAAGGAGAGCGTCACGGGCTACCGCTATCAGCCCTTCCACTTCCGCTATGTCGGGCCGGACGCCGCCGAACAAATCGAGACGCTCGGCATCACGCTGGAGGAATATGTGGAGATGTTTTACTCGTAAATGTACTCATCGGCGAACAGAGCCAGGAGCATAATGACATTGCAGGCTGAACAGTTACTCATACCGCTATCTCAGCAAACCAGAAGGTGAAAAAAGATTGTGTTTTGTAGAAGGGTGTGGTATGATGACTTTGCCACGTAATCAAATATCGACGCAGATTAAGGACGTGTTTTTATCTCTGGTAAAAACACACCCTTCCTTTTGGCGTCCTCTGATGCGTCGATTGATTGCGTGGCAGCAAATGAAGCTGTGTGTGTTTTTCGTGCGTAGCTTCGTTTGAGGCTACGCACTTTTTTTGAAAGAGAGGATAATTACAAAAAGAAGAACACTATTATTTCTCGTATTACTCGCATTTGTACTTAAAGGAGATAGCATTTTATGATCGATGTTTCACATGTGACAAAAAAATACGGCAAGGTGCTGGCCTGCGACGATGTCAGCTTCCATCTGGATCCTGGCAGCGTGACCGTGCTGCTGGGGCCGAACGGCGCGGGGAAGAGCACCATTATGAAGGCCATGATCGGCCTGCTGCGCTACGAGGGCGAAATCACCGTCGGCGGCTATCCGAACAAGAGCAGCGAGGCCCGGCGCATCCTCGGCTACATACCCGAGATGCCGGCGCTCTACCCGAATCTGACGGTGTCGGAGCATATGGAATTCCTGCGCCGCGCCTACAAGCTGGATGAGAGCTGCGCGAAGCGTGCCGAGGAGCTGCTGGCGCGCTTCGAGCTGACAGACAAGAAGCGCAAGTTCGGCGATGAGCTCTCAAAGGGCATGCAGCAAAAGCTGAATCTCTGTCTCGGTCTGCTGCCCGATCCCGCCGCATTGCTGCTCGACGAGCCGATGATCGGCCTGGATCCGCACGCCATCAAGGAGCTCAAAAGCACCATCGAGCAGATGCGTGCCGCGGGCAAGACGCTGCTGATCTCCACCCACATCATCGACTCGGTCGATATGCTGTGGGATCGCACGATCATCATGCAGAGCGGCACCGTGCGCGCCAACGTCACGCGCGACGAGCTTGCGCGCAGCGGGCAGAGTCTCGAGGAACTGTTCTTCTCCGTGACCGAGCCCGTGGACGACGAGGCGGCGGAAAAGCCGGAAGGGGAGAGCCGGGAAGAGAGGCCCCGCCGGCGTCTGTTCGGAGGCGGCCGGCGATGAGACTGTTTGGCTATTACGCTGCCCACGCGCTATGGAACCAGATCCGCAAGCTCTGCCGCACCTGGGTGGTCGTGTTCATCCTGGTCTGTGCGCTCGGCGGTGGGCTGATCGGCGTCGGTGTGGCGATGCTCGAGGATAAGGCCGAGGAGAACAGCACGGACGAGATCGAGGAGACGATCGACAAGGAGCCGATAGCTCCGGCCGAGCTCGCGCAGCGGCTTGAGCTGATCGCCGGTGGGGCCATCCTCGCGCTGTTTGTCTATGAGGCGCTGAGCGCCGAAAAAAACGGCAGCGCGATTTTCCAGCCGGCCGATGTGGCGCTGCTGTTCCCCTCGCCGATGAAGCCGCAGGGTGTGCTGATGTTCCGTCTCGGCACACAGATCGGCATGGCGGTGTTTGCCGGACTCTATATGCTGCTGCAGCTGCCGAACCTGACGGTAAACCTCGGGCTTGGGCTCGTACCGGCGCTGAGCCTGATCCTGCTCTTCGCGCTGACCGTGCTGTTCGGAAAGCTGGTACAGCTCAGCTTGTACCTGCTGGGCTCGAACCACGCGCGCGTGCGCCGCGGCATCCGCCCGGCGGTCTACGCGCTGCTCGCCCTGGTGCTGGCGGTCTATCTTGCGGCCTGGCGGCGCGGCGACGGGGACGCGCTCGCAACGGCCAAGGCGCTCTTCAACGCCCCGGCTACGCGCTGGATCCCGGTATGGGGCTGGCTTAAGGGTCTTGTGGCCTTTGCCTGCGAGGGGAGGCTCACGCCCTTTCTTGTATGCCTTGGCCTGCTGCTGGCCGTCATCGTGCTGCTGGTGTGGGCCATCGGCCGCATGAAGGTCGACTTCTACGAGGACGCCATGGCCAAGTCCGAGGAGACGGCCGAGCTGCAGCGCGAGGTCAGGGAGAACGGCATGCTCGCCCGGAAGGGCGCCAAGGCCGAGCATGCGGACAGCGTGCGGCGCGACGGCCTCCGGCACGGCTGGGGTGCGAGTGTGTTCTTCCACAAGACGCTCTATAACCGCTTCCGCTTTGCGCGCTTTGGCTTTCTGACCAAGACCACGGTCACCTATCTGCTCGCCGCGGCCGGCGCGTCGCTCCTGGCGCAGACCGCGCTGGACGACCGTACGCTGCTCTATCCGTCGCTGGCGATCGCGGCCCTGGCCTTTTTCCGCGCGCTCGGCAACCCGCTGGCCAGCGACATCCGCATGGAGCTCTTCCGCAGCGTGCCCGAAAGCCCGTGGAAAAAGATGGGCTGGTCGCTGCTGGGCGGCAGCGTCTGCTGTCTGCTCGACGCCCTGCCGGGGCTGCTGTTGGCCTGCCTGCTGCAGATGACCAGTCCGTGGCCGCTGCCGGCCTGGCTGCTGCTGATTTTGTCGGTGGACTTCTATGCCACGGTTGTGGCCGCGTTTATCGACCTGTCGATCCCCAGCTCGACAGGCGAGACTGTCAAACAGCTGCTCAAGATGCTGTTTATCTATTTCGGTCTGGTGCCCGACGCGGCGCTTGTCGCCTACGGTATCGTGACCGAACAGGCTGTGCCGTTTCTGCTGATCGCCGCG
>CACXDT010000185.1 GCA_902766405.1 Oscillospiraceae bacterium | reverse complement strand
TAAAAGAAGTGAAAAATGATCGGCCAGCCCATGCCTTCCCCTCGAGGGGAAGGTGTCATCCAGCGTCTCCCGCAAGCTGGATGACGGATGAGGTGTCACCCCTGCCGCATGTACGATGCCAACTCAGAGACGGTAAACCCCACCTCATCCGTCACGGCCCTTGCGGGGGACGGGCCGTGCCACCTTCCCCTCAAGGGGAAGGCATTGGTGCATGATTCGAGCTTATGCCAAATTTGCAACTGTTTCTGCATAACTTACTGACATCGAGTTAAGGACAGATATGGAGCTTTCCTACACGGTATTCGACCCCACGGGGAATATCACGATCCTGGTGCAGACGTCCGTTCCGGTCGCCGAGCAGCCGCGTATCGCCGCGGCGCTGATGGCGCGGGAGCCGGACTGCGAGCAGGTGTGCTTTCGTATGCCCGACACCCCGCTCGCCGGCATCACGGTGCGGATGGCGGGCGGGGAGTTCTGCGGCAACGCCTCGATGAGCGCCGCCGCGGCGCTTTGCGCCGAGCGGGAACTGGAGAGCGCCGCCGTCACCGTCGCGATCGGCGGACTGCTTGTCCCGGTCACAGCGGAAAAGACCGGCGAGGGCCGTTTCCGCTGCGCCGTGGCGATGCCGCGGCCGCTGCGCGTCACCGAGGCCTTCGGCCTGCCGCTTGTCGAGCTGCCTGGGATCTCGCATCTGATCGCCGCCGGGCCGATGGCGCGCGAGGCGGCGGAGGCAGCCATCCGCGGCTGGTGCCGCGAATTGGGAGCCGACGCGCTCGGACTGATGCTGCTGAGCGAAGGCGGGCGGCGGCTCGATCCGCTGGTCTACGTTCCGCAGGCCGATACGCTCTTCTGGGAGCGCTCCTGCGCCAGCGGCACGGCGGCCGTCGGCGTCTGGGCCGGGCCGGGCACAGCGCTGAGCCTGACAGAGCCCGGCGGCACCCTGACCGTCCGCACAGCCTTCGACGGCGCGGTCACGCTCGAGGGCGAGGTACGTCTGGCGAGACAGAGAAAGTGCATACTCTCCATATGATGGAAAACAAAGCCGCAGGACTCTTGTCCTGCGGCCTTATTTGTGGTATCATGACCCGGCAAGCAAACCGATGCGGGATCAGCGCTCTCTTGAGAGTCGCTGTCAACAGGGGAATCTGGGTGAAAATCCCTCGCGAGGCCGTCACTGTGAAGCGGGGACAGAAAAATGTCCCCCGAAGTCAGAAAACCTGCCCGAGCCGCGGCAATCTGCGCCGCGGCAGCAGCCGGAGTTCCGCGTTGCCCGGACAAAACAGCAAGCGGCAAAGCCGCTCTCTCTTTTGCTCCGGCTGTTGTTCGGAAAAAAGAAAGGAGAGACAGAACATGTCAAAGAAAAACAAAAGCATTCTCGTCGGCGTGGCCATTTTGCTTGTATTGGTCATTGCCGCCCTGGTCGTCTACAACGTCACCAGGCCCCAGGCCCAGGCGGGCACCAAGACCATCACGGTCACCGTCGTCCACAAGGACGAAAGCCAGAAGGAATTTAAGATCACAACAACGTCGGAGAACCTCCGCGGCGCGCTGGACCAGGAAAACCTGGTACAGGGCAGCGAGAGCGACTACGGCCTGTTCATCGAGACCGTCGACGGCGAGACCGCTGACAGCGCCAATCAGGAGTGGTGGGCCGTCACCAAGGACGGCGTCATGACCGAGACCGGCGTTGAAGGCGTCATGATCGCGGACGGCGAGCACTATGAGCTCACCTTCACGGTCGGCTGGTAATACCCGTGAGATCGCGCTCCTGTCGCTGATGGGAGCGCTGATCTTTGCGACCAAATTTGCGCTGGCCTCGCTGCCGAATATCAACCTCAACAGTCTGCTGATCATCCTGACGGTCGTGTTCTTCGGCTGGAAGGCCTTCTACAGCGTGGGCGTGTATATCATGCTCGAGGGGCTGATTTTCGGCTTCGGCGTCTGGTGGTTCAGCTATCTGTTTGTCTGGCCGGTGATCGTGGTCGTCGCCATGCTGTTCCGCAAAAACGAGTCCCCGGTGCTGTGGGCCGTGATCGCCGGTACCTACGGGCTCTGCTTCGGGCCGCTGATGTACATCCCCTATTTTTTCATCAACGGCGGCTGGGAGATGTATTTTGCCATGTGGGTCAACGGCATTCCCTTCGATCTGGTGCACTGTGTCGGCAATTTTGTGCTGACGCTGGTGCTGTACCGGCCTTTGCACACGCTGCTCACGCGTCTGGTCGGGAAAAGCTGACGGCAATAAAAACGGTGGAAAAGAGAAAGATTCTTTATCACGCTGTAAAGAAAGTTCCCTTGTTTGCTGCGCTCTGAAAAGCCAGCAGACAAGGGAATGTTTTATGCGTGAAAGTACCTGTCTTCTATCCATCGGGCAGGGTTGCCTTCAATATATTGGCAGATATCCAGATAGTCATCCTCGTTGCGAATGATATGCTCGTAGTATCCGCGCTGCCAGAGAGGCCCTTCAAGGCCTGCTATCCGGCAGTGGTTGGCAGATAGGGATTTAATTGCACCAATAATACGGCCGAGCGTAGGGGCGACCCTTGCGGTCGCCCGTTCCCGTTCAATTGCACAGATAAAATGAATGTGGTTTGGCATGACCACATACGGAGTAATCTGTGTACCATACAATTCTGTTGCTCGTTTCAAACAACTCGTCACGATTTCACCGTATTCGGTAAGATTTAGATCCGGGCGACCGCAAGGGTCGCCCCTACGAATGTCCGACAGAATGCACCGACGGTTTGCCGTACAGATTGTGACAAAATAGGCGCCGGAAGCGCTGTAATCGTAATTCGGCAGTCGGATTTGTTTACGTTTCGGCAATTCCATGTTGCACCCTCCCTGCCTCTCTCTGGGGATTAAACTAT
>CACXDT010000184.1 GCA_902766405.1 Oscillospiraceae bacterium | reverse complement strand
TCTGTGCCCTGATTTCGTCACTTTTTCTTGCAATACACAAAGTATTTCTGCGAAAAAGTGCCATCATCAGAACCCAGATTTTCTCAGGATTCGCTCTCGCCGAATTATGCGGTATTGCCTAAATACTCTGCTGTCTGCCGGCGTACCGGCAGACAGCGTTTTTCATTTTCGAATATTTTTTGCTTATCCCTTGTATTTCCTTTCCCTTTTTGGTAAAATAACTTTCATCTGGGGGTGTTGTCTATCACTGCTTGGCAAGAGATCCTCAATGGATTTGATTTTTCGCGACTGCTCAGCCTGCTGATGGCTGTGATCCCGGCGACACTGTGTGTCACGCTGCATGAGCTGGCGCACGGTTATGTGGCATACCTCCTCGGCGACAACACGGCCAAGCGGGCCGGACGGCTGACGCTCAACCCTCTCAGGCACATTGATCCCTGGGGCTTTGTGATGCTGGTTGTGGCGCACATCGGCTGGGCCAAACCCGTGCCGGTGAATATGCGCAGCTTTAAGAATCCGAGGCAGGGGATGGCGCTCACAGCCCTGGCCGGTCCCGGTATGAACCTGTTGATCGCTGTTGTGTTTTTGTTTCTGTACGGTTTTGCGGTGCCGTTTTCCTCTGTCTATGAGACAACTGCCTGGCGGACAGTTTTGCAGCTGTTCTATACCACGGCGCACCTGAGCTTGGGCCTCGGGCTTTTCAATCTGCTGCCGATCCCACCGCTCGACGGCTCGAAGGTGCTGTTCTCGCTGCTGCCGGACGCGGCCTATCTCTTTTTGATGCGCTACGAGCGCTACGGCTTCATTGTGCTCTATCTGCTGGCGTTCTCCGGCGTGACCGGGAGCATCGTCTCTACGCTGCTCGACGCCGCGCTCAGGGTACTGATGCCGGTGGCCTGGGTCGGCGCAAATCTTGCCACGTCGTTTATCTTGTGAGGGATCATGGATAATCCAAGCTACCATCTTGAGGGCATCATCCACGACAGGGACGAGCTGACCGACTTTGAAGGGCCGCTCAGCCTGATCCTGATGCTCCTCGCTAAGAATAAAATCGAGATCCGCGACATCAAGATCGCGGACATCCTGGATCAGTATCTCGAATATCTCGAAAAGATGCAGAGCATGGATCTGGAGATCGCGAGTGAATTTGTTCAGATGGCCGCGCATCTGCTGTATATCAAAACACGCACGCTGCTTGCCGCTGACGAGAAGGAGGTCTCGGAGCTCGAGCTGCTGATTGCCTCGCTGGAGCAGTTGAAGGGCAAGGACACCTTTGAGCAGCTGAAAAAGGTGATCCCACAGCTTAAATCCGCCTCGGAGCTTGGTCTTCTGTACTATCAGAAGAATCCCGAGCCCCTGCCGAAAAAGGGCCGGACCTACGAATACCGGCACAAGAGCGTGGATCTGTTAAGGGCGCTCGCCGCGATTTATAGCCGAGGTGTAAAAACGCCGGAGAATGAGGCGCTGATGTTGGCTGTACCGCGCCGCATGGTCTACAGCGTGCGCGATAAGAGCCGTGAGGTGCTGGAAAAGCTGCGCGGCGGCAGCGCGACGCTGCGCACCCTGTACAGTGAATGCTCCAGCCGGAGCGAGGTCATCGCGACCTTTATCTCCGTACTGGAACTGTGCAGTATGGGCAGCATCCATCTGACCGGCGACGAGAGCGGTGACTATGCCGTGACCTTTGTCGGCGGAGATGTGGATGAAATTCTCGAGCGGATCATTGAATCATAACTTTTCAGTCCCTGACGGGACTGAAAAGTTAGGGAAACGCTGATTAATCCCACTTCGGCGCCTGCCGGCAGATTTCCGCCGGGCTCTGCGTTGCAAAAGCTTGAAATACACAAAGTATTTCTGCACTTTTGCGCCTTGATCCGACGAAAATCTGCTCGACATTCGCTCTCGCCGGATTTAATCAGCGCTTCCTTAGAACGAAAGCACCCCGCTGCGCGCACTCGGCTTTCGGGGTGAGAAGTGTTTTTTTCGAGGCACATGTCCTCGAAAAAAACAGATTTGGTTTGTTTTTTGCCTTGCAAGGCGAAAAATCAGAGGAAGATTCCCCCGACGGGGGAAATGTCTGCGCAGCAGACAAAGGGGGGCGGGGTTCTCCCTCTGAACTCCTCCTTCATGGAAGAATAACACGGAATTGAGTTAGCGTTATGATGGATGTATCAGCCGCCATTGAGGCGGTACTCTTTGCCGCGGGCGAGGCTGTGCCCGTTGCGCGTCTCTCCCTGATTCTCGGCGTCGACGAGCAGGAGATTTCCGTGCGCGGTGCTGAACTCGCCGAGCGCTATGCCGCCGAGGGGCGCGGTATGCGCGTGCTTCGTCTGGGGGACAAGCTTCAGATGTGCTCGGCTCCCGAATATGCGCAGATTATTATCAAGGTGCTCGAGCACCGTAAGCCTCCGATGCTCTCGCAGCCGGCGCTCGAGACGCTGGCCGTCGTGGCCTATTTTCAGCCTGTCACCAGGGCATATATCGACCAGGTGCGCGGCGTCGACAGCGCCTATACGGTCTCTGTCCTCCTGGAGCGCGGCCTGATCGAGGTCTGTGGCCGTCTGGAGGTACCGGGCCGTCCGGTGCTGCTGCGCACGACAGACGCTTTTCTGCGCACGATGGGCATCCGCGAGCTCTCGGAGCTGCCTGAACTGCCAGATCTGACGAGCAGCGAGGGTGTGGAGCAGCTTCAAAAACAGATTGCTGAGCTGCAGCGCGCGGAAAGCGGCGAGCAGCTGACGATAGAGGAAGCATTGAATGAGCAGGCCGCTCCGGAAGTACCGGCCGAGGCGGAAGAGAAGGTAGCCGCAGAGCAGACAAACGGGGAGTGATCGTTTGGTCGGATGGATCATTCTGGGCGTGTTGGTCGCCCTGATCGTCGGTTTGTGTCTGATTCCAGTGGGCTTTGACGCCGGTTTTGAGCACGATGCGCTGCATGTGTCGGCCAAGGTCATGGGGATACAGCTGCAGCTGTTCCCGCGCCCCAAGGGAGAAGCCAAAAAGCCGAAGGAGGAAAAACCCAAAGAGGAAAAACCTCCCGAAGAGAAGAAACCTGAACAGCCCGCGCAGAAAAAAAGGGGGCTTCCGCTGGGATTGAATGTTCAGGAGCTGCTGGAGATCGCCAGGGCGGCGCTGCGTGGAATGGGCCGTTTCGGGCACAAGATGAAGGTAGACCGGTTTCGACTGATCTTTGTTGCCTCCGAGCCGGACCCCTACTATACGGCGATGACCTACGGCACCGTCAATGAGATCCTGTCCATGCTGGCGCCGCTGTGTAAAAAGGCCTTCACCTGCCGGAACTGCGAGGTTCGCACCGGCGTGGATTTCCTGGGAAATCGGATGCAGCTCGAGTTCGGACTCGGCATGAGCATTCGCATCGGACAGATCCTCGGCGTTGTGTTTGGCATTGCGTTCGCGGCCCTGAAGGTCGTGCTCAGGAGCAGGAAACGCCAGAAGCAGGAGGGCAAAGCGGCTGTCGCTGGCGAGGGAACACCTGTCGAGAGCGTACAGGACGCGGCCACAGCGGAAGAGAATGCCGCCCCAGCCGAGGCGCTGCCGGAGAACGGAACGACTGCTCCGCCGGCAGAGGAACCGTCAGAGAACCCTGATCATACAGAAACCAAGCAAGATGTGGAAAGGATGAATCCAAATGGAGAACAATAACCCGATCGGCGAACTCATGCAGACCACCATGGAGAGCGTCAAGAATATTCTGAAGGTCGATACGGTTGTCGGCGACCCGATTTTTACGCCGGACGGCATTACCCTGGTGCCGGTCTCCCGCATCAGCGTTGGTTTCGGCGGCGGCGGGATCGAGCTGACCTCGAAAAAGGACGGCGAGAGCAAGCCCTACGGCGGCGGCAACGCCACCGGCGTCAAAATCGATCCGATCGGCTTCCTCGTCATCAAAGAGGGGAATGTCCGCATGGTCAATATCATGCCGCCTGCCAGCACAACGGTCGACCGTCTGATCGATCTTGTTCCGCAGGTCATGGACCGGGTCGACGAGTTTATCAACAGGACGAAGGAAGAGTAATTCTGAAAAATCCGTCCATAATAAGCACTACCCAACTTGTTAAGGGTGGTGCTTATTTTGAAAAAACTGCTGATTGCGCTGGCTGTCACGGCGGCCATCCTTCCCAGGCCCTGCGCTGCTGCCGAGGAAGAGCCGGCCATATCGGCTGTGTCGGCTGTGATCATGGATGGCCGGGGAGAGGTCTTGTACGCCAAAAACGCGGACACACCGAGCCTGATTGCCAGTACGACCAAGCTGATGACGGCTTTCGTGACGATTCTGCGCTGCGACCCGGACGAGAGTGTACGGATTGAGAACGCCGACTGCGCCGTGGAGGGCTCAGCGATGTATCTGGTGCCGGGAGAGAGCTATACCGTCCGCGAGCTGCTGACGGGCCTGCTGCTGGCCTCGGGCAACGACGCGGCCCTGGCTCTGGCGCGCCATGTAGCCGGTGATACCGAAGCCTTTGCTGCGCTGATGAACCGCAGTGCAGCCGCGCTGGGCATGTCAGGCTCGCATTTTGTCAATCCCCACGGCCTGAACGCCGAAGGGCACTACGCGACAGCCAGAGATTTAGCGGCGCTGATGCATGCCTGTATGGACTGCCCGCTCTTTCGCGAGCTCTCGGCTCTGCCGAGCGCAACTGTGAAAGAGCAGAGCTATCAGAATCACAACAAGCTGTTGGCGCTTTGCCCCGGCTGTGTGGCCGGGAAGACCGGCTATACGCAGCTCGCCGGCCGCTGTCTCGTTAGCTGCGCGGAGCGAGACGGCCGACGTTTTGTATGCGTTACCTTGAACGACCCCAATGACTGGGAGGACCACTGCAAGCTTTACGACTGGGCGTTTACGCGCCTTTAATCTGTTCGGTGTGCCTGAACGAAACACTGGGAAATCCTTCAGGCACACGGTTGTCCCGAGAATCGTTTTACATACAAGGAAATACTATGGAAGAGCGTTTACAAAAACTGATATCCGCCGCGGGGCTGATGTCCCGCCGGGCGGCCGAGACGGCGATCGAGGCCGGCGAGGTCACGGTCAACGGCACGGTGGCCGCGCTCGGAGACAAGGCCGATCCCTTGCGCGACGATATCCGCGTCAGGGGCCGCCGACTCCCGGCGAATGGAGAGAAGATCTATCTGATGCTGAACAAGCCGCGCGGCTATGTCTGCACGCTCAGCGATGAAAAGGGCCGCAAGACTGTCACCGAGCTTGTCCGTGATGTCGGTGCGCGCCTCTATCCGGTCGGCCGTCTCGATATGGACAGCGAGGGGCTGCTGTTGATGACGAACGACGGCGATTTCGCCAACAAGCTGATGCACCCCTCGAACGAGGTCGAAAAATGCTATCGGGTCACCGTCAGCGGCGACGGACTCGAGACCGCGGCCGAGCGGCTCTCGCTGCCGATGATTCTCGACGGCCGGAGACTGCGGAGTGCCAATGTCAGGTTCTTAAAGCAGGAAGGAGACCGCGCGGTGCTGGATATCACGATCCACGAGGGGCGCAACCGCCAGGTGCGGCGCATGTGCGAGAGTGTGGGACTGAAGGTGCACCGTCTCTGCCGCATCAGTGAAGGGCCGCTCTCGCTCGGCAAGCTGCCGAGCGGCCAGTGGCGCTATCTGAACCGGGATGAGCTGGCGGCCTTCGCGCGTGCGGTGAGAGTGTGAACGCGATGGAAAAAAGCGATCTTGTTGTGATCGGCGGCGGGGCCGCGGGGCTCATGTGCGCCGTTACCGCGGCCGAGCGCGGCCTGTCCGTCGTATTGCTCGACGCCAACCAGAAGCTCGGCCGCAAGCTGCGCATCACCGGCAAGGGCCGCTGCAATCTGACGAACAACTGTGATATCAAGACCTTTATGGCCAATATTCCCGGCGACGGGCGCTTTTTATACAGCGCGCTGAACCGTCTGTCACCGAGGGACACAATGGCGCTGTTCGAGAGCTGGGGACTGCCGCTGAAAACCGAGCGCGGCTTTCGCGTGTTTCCGGTCTCGGACAACGCCAACGACGTGGCCGGGCTGCTGGCCCGCCGCTGCGAGCGCCTGGGTGTGCACTGGCTGCATACGCGCGCCGTGGCGGTCGAGAGCGCGGAGGGCGCTGTCAGTGGCGTTGTGACCGAGCAGGGGCATATCCCCTGCCGCGCCGTGGCGGTATGCACCGGCGGACTCTCGTACCCGCTGACCGGCTCGACCGGTGACGGGTACCGTATCGCCAGGAGCTTCGGCCATACGGTCAATGAGCCGATCGCCTCGCTGGTGCCGCTTGAGAGTTCGGACGCGTACTGCGCCGAGATGCAGGGCTTCAGTTTGAAGAATGTGACGCTTTCGGTATTCGAGGGGGATGGGGGCAAGCCCATCTACGCCGAGCTCGGCGAGATGATGTTTACGCACTTTGGTGTCTCCGGCCCGCTGGTCCTCTCGGCCAGCGCGCATATGCGGCGTTTTGATACGGAGAAATACCGCCTTGAAATCGATCTCAAGCCCGGACTTGACGAGAAAAAGTTAGATGCCAGGCTGCTCCGTGATTTTGAAAAATACGCGAACCGCGAATACCGCAATGCGCTCGGCGATCTGCTGGGCCGCAGCATGATCCCGGTGGTCGTGCGCCTCACCGGGATCGATCCCGAAAGGGCCGTGCACGATATCACGCGCGAGGAGCGACTGCGACTGCTGCATCTGCTGAAGGCCTTTCCGGTAACGGTCTCCCGAAAGCGGCCAATCGACGAGGCCATTGTGACGGCGGGCGGCGTCAGCACAAAGGAGATCAACCCCCGCACGATGGAGTCGAAGCTGATGCCCGGCCTGTACTTTGCCGGTGAGGTGCTGGATTTGGACGCCTACACCGGGGGCTTCAATTTACAGATCGCCTGGTCCACAGGCTACACGGCGGGCATGAGCGTGCCGATGCCGGAATAACCGAAAGAAAATGATACCATACAAGGAGATAGACAAATGAACGGACATATCGCCGTCGCGATCGACGGGCCCTCCGGGGCAGGGAAGAGCTCTCTGGCGCGCAAGGCCGCACAGAGATTGGGCTATATCTATGTTGACACCGGCGCCATTTACCGTACTGTCGGCCTGGCCGCCGACCGCGTGGGGCTTGACACCCACGATCAGGCGGCTATCGAGTCGCTGCTGCCCTCGCTGGATATCCGCATGGGCTACAATGATGCCGGCGAGCAGGTAATGACACTCAACGGCGAGGATGTCTCCGCTGCGATTCGTGAGCCTAAGATATCGATGTGCGCCTCCAACGTCTCGGCCATGCCGCCGGTGCGCGCCTTTTTGCTCGAGATGCAGCGCCGCACGGCGCGCGATAACAGTGTGATCATGGACGGACGCGATATCGGCACCGTCGTGCTGCCCGAGGCCGAGGTCAAGATCTTTTTGACGGCGTCTCCCGAGGCGCGCGCGCAGCGCCGTATGCTCGAGCTCGAGCAGAAGGGCATGCCCCAGCCGTCTGACGAAGTTCTGCGCGACATCCTTAAGCGCGACGATCAGGATATCCACCGCGCCATCGCCCCCCTGCGCCAGGCTGAGGACGCCGTGCTGCTCGACACCAGCGACATCGGCTTTGACGAGAGTCTGGATCGCCTGTGCGCGATCATTGCCCATCGCCTGGAGCAGCGGGGATGAGAGAGGTCATACTGGCCGAGAGCGCCGGCTTTTGCTTTGGCGTGCAGCGCTCGGTCGAGATGGCGGACAAGCTGCTCGACAGCTGCGGCGCTGTCAGCTGCCTGGGCGAGCTGATCCACAACGAGGAGGTCATTTCGAGTCTCACCGCGCGCGGCCTGCGCGTGATCGACTCGCCGGATGCGGTCAGCGAAGGGGAGCACGTTCTTCTGCGTGCCCACGGGGTTGCCGAAGCGGTGTATCAGGAGCTCACCGCGCGGGGCGCTGTGATCCACGACGCGACCTGCCCGAAGGTGGTGTATATCCACAAAATTGTCAGAAAGGCGCGGGACGCAGGGGAATTTGTGCTGATCGTCGGCATGCGCCGCCACCCCGAGGTCGAGGCAATCTGCGGCTGGTGCGGCGCACATGCGGTGTTTGAAACACCCGACGAGCTGTCTCAATGGCTCGAAAATCGCCCTGAGCTATGGCAGCAGCCCGTCACACTGGTCGTACAGACCACGCAGACCAGCAAAAATTTCGAGGATTGCTGTAAAATCGCAAAAAAAAGATGTACAAATCTGAAAATTTATGATACGATATGTCTTGCTACATCCACGCGTCAGAAGGAAGCCGCAGAGTTAGCCTCTCGGTGCGATGCCATGGTAGTCATCGGCGGAAAACACAGTGCCAACAGCCTGCACTTGGCCGAGATCTGCAGCGAGCATTGCAGTCACGTTCAATTTATTGAGCGGGCTGAGGAGCTGGAACTGGACAAGCTTGCCATCGCGGACAAGGTTGGCATCACAGCAGGAGCATCTACGCCTGCGTGGATCATTAAGGAGGTAAGAAACAAAATGGACGAAAACAAAATTGAGAAGGAACAGTCCTTCGACGAAATGCTGGAGGAATCCCTCAAACAAATATATAATGGAGACCGTGTGAGCGGCGTTGTCGTTGCCATCACCAACACGGAGATCAGTGTTGATCTTGGCACCAAGTATTCCGGCTTTATCCCCACATCCGAGTTTACCGACGACGGCGTTAAGGTAGAAGATGCTGTCAAGGTTGGCGACGCGATCGAGGCTGTTGTCGTGCGTGTCAATGATGTCGAGGGCACGGTTATGCTCTCCAAGAAGCGTCTGGACGCTGTCAAGGCCTGGAGTGACGTGGAAGAGGCCGCCGAGAGCGGTGCCATCGTCGAGGGCGTCATCACCGAGATCAACAAGGGCGGCGCTGTGGCGAATGTGCGCGGTGTGCGCGTGTTCATCCCCGCCTCGCAGACCGATCTGCCCCGCGAGGCCGATCTCAACGAACTCGTGCACAAGACTGTCCGCATGAAGATCACCGAGGTCAACAAGGCCCGCAAGCGCGTTGTCGGTTCGATCCGCCGCGTGGCCCAGGCTGAGCGCCGCGAGCGCGTGGAGACCATCTGGAACGAGATCGAGGTCGGTAAGCGCTATCACGGTGTCGTCAAGTCCCTGACCAGCTACGGCGCGTTTGTCGACATCGGCGGGATTGACGGCATGGTTCACGTCTCTGAGCTGAGCTGGGGCCGTATCCACCAGCCCTCCGAGGTCGTCGCTGTCGGCGACGAGATCGATGTCTACGTCATCAATTTCGACAAGGAGAAACGCAAGATTTCCCTTGGCTACAAGGATCCCGAGGCCAACCCCTGGGCAGTGTTCACCAGCAAGTACGCGGTCGGCGATGTGGCCGAGGTAAAGATCGTCAAGCTGATGGAGTTTGGCGCCTTTGCCGAGATCGTTCCCGGTGTTGACGGCCTGATTCACATCTCGCAGATCGCCAACCGCCGCATTGGCAAGCCCGGCGATGTTCTGACCGTCGGCGACGTGGTCGAGGCCAAGATCACTGCCATTGACGACGAGAAGCACAAGGTCAGCCTGTCCATCCGCGCCCTGTCCGAACCGGCCCCTGTGGCCCGCGAGGAGGCTCCTGTTGAGGATGAGCCTGTTGCCCAGGATGACGCTCTGGTCTATGAGGTCAGCGCCGACGGCGTTGCCACCGGCAACGCTCCCGAGGATGACGCCGAATAAGCATTAGGGCAATACCGCATAATTCGGCAAGAGCGAATCCTGAGAAAAATTGGGTTCTGATGATGGCACTTTTTCGCAGGCATACTTTGTGTATGGCAAGAAAAAGTGACGAAATCAGGGCACAATTTTTCCAGGAGGCGCCTAAGTGAGCGTCCAAATCTTTGATTTGGCTACGCGAACTTATGCATAGCTGAAGGCGAATTGTGCGGTGTTGCCTTAGAAAAAGAGATCGAGACCGTGGACACTTGCGGTCTCGTCTTTTTATGCGGGTATAATATAGATCAATAGTAATAGTCGGCGGACAGAAAATAAGGAGTGTTTACTCATGAGTCATAAGCGTATATTGATCGTTGTCGACATGCAGAACGACTTTGTCGATGGGGCGCTCGGCAGCGTTGAGGCGGTTGCCATTGTTCCGGCTGTCGTTGAGAAGATCCGTTTGGCCAAGGCCGCTGGCGTGCCGGTGCTCGCCACCATGGACACCCATCATGCTGACTATGTCTCATCACGCGAGGGACGATTTTTGCCTGTGGAGCACTGCATTGAGGGCACAGACGGCTGGCAGCTGAAGCCTGAGGTCGAAGCGGCGCTCGGTGATGCCCCGCGGCTGAAAAAGCCGAGCTTCGGCAGCACGGAGCTGTCGGAGAAGGTTCGCGAGCTCACCGGTGTGTCTGCGCCCGGCGCCGGGCTGACGATCGAACTGATTGGTCTGTGCACCGATATCTGTGTCGTCTCGAATGCGTTGCTGCTTAAGGCTGTGTATTACGAGGCTGATATGGTCGTCGATTCGGCCTGCTGCGCCGGAGTTACGCCTGCTAAGCACGAGGCCGCGCTCGAGACTATGCGCAGCTGCCAGATCGTAATCAGATAAGGAGGGGCGTGTATGCGCGATACCAATAACCCGGCCATGATGATGGATCTCTACGAGTTGACCATGGCCAACGGCTATTTCCTGAACCCGGAGTGCCAGGGAACCAGAGTGGCCTTCGACGTTTTTTACCGACGCAACCCCGATGAGGGCGGCTTTGCGATCTTCGCGGGGCTTGAGCAGATCGTCGACTATCTCAGCAATATGCACTTTACAGCTGAGGATGTGGAGTATCTCCGTTCCCTGGGTCAGTTTGACGAGCGCTTTCTCCACTATCTGGAGACCTTCCGTTTTCACGGTGATGTCTTTGCCTTTCCCGAGGGGAGCATCATCTACCCGAACGAGCCGGTCCTGACTGTCGTAGCCGATATCACCGAGGCGCAGCTGGTCGAGACTGAGATCCTTGCCCAGTTCAACCACCAGAGCCTGATCGCCACGAAAGCACAGCGCATCGTGCGCGCGGCCGGTGGGCGCGCGGTCTCGGACTTCGGCGCGCGCCGCGCCCACAACAACGACGCCGCGGTCTATGGGGCGCGCGCCTGCATGATTGGCGGGGCCAGGGGCACAGCCACGGTACTGGCCGGGCAGCGCTTTGATATCCCGGTCTCGGGCACGATGGCCCATAGCTGGGTCATGCTCTTCGAGGATGAGCTCACGGCCTTCCGTCGCTTTGCGAGCTGCTATCCTCACAACTGCATCCTGCTGGTCGACACCTATGATGTGCTCAATTCCGGAATGCCCCACGCGATCCAGGTCTTTCGGGAACTGCGCGAGCAGGAGATCCGGCCAAAGAGCTACGGCATCCGTATCGACAGCGGCGATTTAGCCTATCTGACCAAAAAGGCGCGCGTCATGCTGGACGAGGCCGGCTTTACTGACGCGAAGATCATCATTTCGAACAGTCTGGACGAGTATACGATCCAGTCCATTCTGGCACAGGGCGGCCAGGTGGACGCCTTTGGCGTCGGCGAGCGGATGATCACGGCCCGGTCCGAGCCGGTCTTTGGCGGCGTGTACAAGCTGTGCGCGGTCAAGCGCGGCAATCACTGGGAGCCGCGCATCAAGATCTCCGACACGGTCGAGAAGACCACAAATCCCGGCTTGAAGGATGTCTATCGCATCTACAACGACCAGGGCACGGCGGTCGCCGATCTGATCACGATGGCCGGGGAGGAGCTGGATCTCTCCAAGCCCTACCGTTTTGTCGACCCGATCCGCCCCTGGAAGCAGCTCTATCTCGAAAACTGCACGGCAAAAAAGCTGCAGGTCCAGGTGATTAGAGAAGGAAAACGCTGCTATGAGACCGAAAAGCTCTCGGATATCGCTTCGCGCGTACGGCATCAGCTGCAGCATGAGGTCTGGGTGGAGGAACAGCGCTTCCAGAACCCCCACGCCCACTATCTCGATATGAGCCCGAGCTATTACGAGATGAAAATGGAACTGCTATCTGTTCAGTCCCTTAGGGACTGAACAGATATAGGGCTCGCACGGTGCTGCGCGCACTCGGCTTGCGGGGGACGCCTCGCACACTTGCACCGTGATGAGAGTTATTTCCGAGGCACATGTCCTCGGAAAAAACGTATTTGTATTTCTTTTTCGCCTTCCGAGGCGAAAAATCAGAGGAAGATTCCCCCAGCGGGGGAAATGTCTGCGAAGCAGACAAAAGGGGGGAGGAGTTCCCCCTCTGAACTCCCCCTGATTGCGGGGCGACTGAATAGTTACCTACTTGCAAAAAACAGTTGAACAAAAAAGTGCGCGCCGTCGACCTGTATGGTCAATGGCGCGCACGGTTTGCCTATTGGGATTATTCCAGATACGGGTCGTTTTTGAGTACACAGGTCTCGAGACACTTTTTGGTGCAGGGCTTGCCTTTTCGGATGCTGTCGATGCATCTCGATTTCAGTTTCATGTTGAAGCGAAAGCGTACCACGTCAATAATGATCGCGTTGCCCCAGCGGTAGCTGAGATAGCGCTCAATGGCCTGGCGAACGGTGGGATGGATGGGCTGCAAGTCGATCCCTCACTTTTCTGTGTCTTCTGCTTCCTCGCTCCTGGTCTCTGTGCTCTCTGCGGCTTCCTTGCTTTCTTTGGCTGCCTCAGTCGATGGGGGTTCTTCGTTCTCCTCCCGCTCCTCCAAATCCTCGGGCAGCAGGGTCATCAGCGCGTCTTTGTCGGGGTTTTCCAGCTTGGCGAGGCGGTTGGCCTGCCGGGTCACGGCGTCCTCGAAAATGTTGCGGACATCGCGGCCGTTGCCAAAGTTCTCGTCGCGCTCGGCGTAGAGCCGGTTGAACATCTCGATAGCGGCGGTCTCGGCCTCGGGGGTCAGGCGATAGCCGTTCTTCTCACAGCGGATGCGAAAGATGGCCATCAGCTGCTCGCCGTTGTAGTCCTCAAAATAGAAATACTTGTTGAAGCGGGATTCCAGACCGGGGTTGGAGTTGATGAAGCCCGTCATCGGCCCGGTATAGCCGGCCACGATCACAACAAGATCGTCGCGGTGATCCTCCATAGCCTTCAATATGGTTTCGATCGCCTCGCGGCCGAAGTCGTTCTCCCCGCCGGAGGAGAGGGAATACGCCTCGTCAATGAACAGCACGCCGCCGATAGCCGACTTGATCACGTCCTGGGTCTTCAGCGCGGTCTGGCCGACATAGCCGACCACGAGCCCGGAGCGGTCGACCTCGATGAGCTGGCCCTTGCTGAGCACGCCGATCGCGGCGTACAAACCGCTGACAAGCCGCGCCACGGTCGTCTTGCCGGTGCCGGGGTTGCCGAGGAACACCATGTGCAGGCTCATCGGCGCGATCGGCAGGTCGTTCGCCTCGCGCAGCTTGCGGATTTTGACGAGGTTCATCAGGCTCTTGATGTCCTTTTTGATGTCATCCAGACCAACCAGTGCGTCAAGCTCGGCCATCAGCTTATCGAAGTCCGGCTTTTCGGCGCTCTTTTCGTCGGTTTTGACCACGGACTTATCCGGCGTCTGGCCACCGCCGGAATTCTGAAGCGCGGGGTGCTTTTCGATAAAGCTCGGATCCTGGCTGGTCACATAGTCGAGCGGATTGAGGGCATCCCGCGTCTTCTTGACGCCGTTGGTATCGCAGATCGCCGTCAGCTTATCCACGCACTCGGTGATATACTCGGCCTCAGAGAAGGTCACGTCATCGTCGACCGCCGCGAGGTAGAGCAGGATATTGGTCAGCATGCGGATAAAGGTGCGGGAGGTCTCGGTACCGCGTCGGGCGTCATTCTCAGCCAGATTCCAGTAGAAGACCGGCGGCAGAAAGACCTCGCTGTCGCAGACGGCGCTGGTCAGCGTCCAGAGCATCCACGTGGGCTTCGCGCGGTTGCGGGAGTAGATCTGGTTGGCCATATCGACATGGGCCTGAGTGACGGAGCGGGCCTTGCTCCACAGGCCCATCGCGCATTTGGTGATAAACTCGTCCAGCTCGGGGGCCAGGTTGCTCCCACCCAGGCGGTAAAAGGCATCGGTGTTCGCTAAATAGATCCGGTGGAAATCCTCCGGGCTTCGGTTCCAGGTAGTCGGCATGACAGTATTCTCCTCTATATTTGGAATGATCGACTAATCCTATTATAATCTGTTTTTGTCTGAGGTCAAGACCCGATATCACAGGCATTCTACGATTCGTAGAGTCTCTATTTTACGATTCTACCGCTCTTTCCTGGGACAATATAGCGTGATAGACGGCATCTGCCTTGTCAAACAGGGCGTCCGTGTGCTATCCTGTACGGGACGGAAACGATGTCCGTAACACATTTCAATACACAGCATCAAACGGGAGGCAGTTCATCTATGTCTTTTATTGTCTTAACCGATACCTCCGGCAACATCCCCAGGCGGCTGCTGGAGCAATATAACATTCCGGTCATCGCGCTCTCTTACACGATCGACGGCGTTGAGCACACCTGCACCGATGTTGAGGCCTTTGACGGAGAGAGCTATTTTCGCGCGATGAAAGCCGGCAAGGTCGTTACGACCAGCCAGGTCGGGCCGCAGAGCTTCGCAGACTTTTTTGAACCCTGGCTTAAGCAGGGGAAGGATATCATCTTTGTCAGCATGGCCGGGGGCATCAGCGGCACCTGTAACTCGGCCAGGATCGCGGCGGACATGCTGTTCGACAGCTATCCGAACCGCAGGATCGCTGTCATTGACACCAAGGGCGCAGCCCTGGGTGAGGGCTTTGTGGCACTGAAGGCCGCCGAGCTCAGAGACGAGAATCTGGGCTTCACCGAGGCCGTGGCTCGCTTGGAGAAATACAGCGAGCGGATGTGCAACGTCTTTACGGTGGACGATCTGATGTTCCTGCGCCGCGGCGGGCGTCTCAGCAATCTTTCGGCCCTGGTGGGTACGGTGCTCAATATCAAGCCACTGTTAAAGGGCGACGAGACCGGACACATTGTAGCCTTTGCCAAACTGCGCGGCCGTAAAAAGGCTATCGAGGCGTTGGCCGAACGCTATGACGCGCTGGTGGAGCGCCCTGAGCGACAGTGTGTCGGCATCGTGCACGCCGGCTGCCTTGCCGACGCGGAAACACTCGCCGCGCTGATCCGGAAAAATAAGGCACCGAAGGAGCTGATGATCGTCGGCTACGAGCCGGTCACGGGCAGCCATGTCGGTCCCGGAACGCTGGCTTTGTTCTTCGAGGGGCGCGACGATGTCCGGATCGCGATCGACAATGTCAATGCCACACAGGATCGCCTGAAAACCGCGATCAGCAGCGTGCGGACCGCGTTTGCCGGTAAAGAGAAATAACAGACTGTCGTAATAGCTCATACGCACACATTTTCATTAACTTGTGTATATATTTTTATTCTCGCGGATATACTAATGCCGTCATGGATAAGGAGGCAAACAATGAATAAACGTTTGATCAGCGGAATCCTGGCGGCAGTGTTATGTCTGGCTCTCAGCGGCTGCGGCAGCTATCGGGCGGACGGCGACATGGTTATTTCGACAGTGCCGCCGGTGCTCACGCCGGACACCGATGACGGTGTTGTGGAAGACCGCGACGGTCTCATCGAGGATCGGGACACCGGCCGTACGGCGTACGACAACCGGAACACCGATACCCGTGCTGCAGACGACGGCAGAACACAGGACGGCCGCACCGTCGAGACGGTGCCAGCGACACCAAACCAGAGCATGCAGCCGGAGGCCACCAGACAGCCGGGAGGCATGTAAAAAAATCGACCGGGTTTTGTTTTACCCGGTCGATTTTTTTCTTGCCTGAGCGGGATCTATCGGGTATGATGGTGTAAAAGGAAGTGTTGCTATGCGCCCTACGCTTTACTGGGCCGATGTCTCCCGTCTGAACACCGATCCCGGTCTGTACCCGCTTTCCGAGGACCGACTGACAAGTCTCTCAAGGCTGAAAAACGAGGCTGTCCGGCAGCAGGGTCTCGGCGCCGAGCTTTTGTTGATCACTGCGCTGCGTAAATTGGAAAAGCGTCTTCCGCTGCCGCTGTCTATTACGCGAACGAAACTGGGCAAGCCCGTTATTGACGGCCTGCCCTGGCATTTCAATCTGTCCCATACAGAACGGTATGCCGCCTGCTGTGTGTACGACCGGCCGCTCGGGATCGATATTCAGGAGACCAAGCACGTTCCGGAGCGCTTTCTGACCCGTTTTTTCACGCCTGAAGAGAAAGAAGCTGTTCTGGAAAGCGATCAACCCGATGAGGCCTTCACGCGGATCTGGTGCCGCAAGGAGAGTTTCCTGAAGGCCAGCGGTCTTGGCCTCAGCATCGAGCTGAACAGCTTTGCTGTCCTGACGGACGCTCTGGTCTGGCACGATACCGTCTATTCTTTTCAGTCCGGACAAAACGAAGCGTTCCATTATGCCTTTTGCTGCGAGGGAAAAGGCGCGGATCCCCTCGCGGTTCATCGCGTCAGCTTGCCGGAATCAGAAGGTTAGTCCCGCTTTGTGCATCGTATCGCGCAGTACTTCCAGGTGCTCTTTGCTGATGGGAACAAGCGGCAGGCGTAGCAGGCCGCTGTCCGTGCCCAGCAGCTTCATAGCCGCCTTGACAGGCATGGGATTCGTCTCGATAAACAGGGCGGAAAACAGCGCGGCATAGCGTGCGTAGAGCTCGGCCGCGGCCGGATAGTCGCCCGAGAGCGCCAGACTGCATAGCTTGGATACGGCACCGGGAACGATATTGCTTGCCACCGAGATGACTCCTATGGCCCCGAGTGCCATCATGGCTACTGTGTTGTCGTCATTGCCGCTCCATAGATTCAGCTTGCTGCCGCAGCGGCTGTGCGTCTGGGCGATCAGGCTGAAATCCCCCGAGGCCTCCTTGATCCCGTTGATATTCGGATGCTCCGAAAGAGCCTCATAGGTCTCGGGTTGGATGCCGATGCCGGTGCGGCTCGGCACATTGTATAGGATCATCGGCAGCTCCACCCGGTCGGCCACAGTGCGGAAGTGTTCAATCAGTCCGGCCTGGCTCGTCTTGTTGTAAAAGGGTGTGACCATCAGGACACCGTCTGCGCCGATCGAGGCGGCGAACTCCGCGTTTTTCAGCGCAGTCATCGTATTGTTACTGCCGATCCCAGCGATTACCGTCAACCGCCCGTGACAGCATTGGACACTTTTGCGCAGCAGCTCGCGGTATTCCTCGCCGCTGAGGGTGGCCATCTCACCGGTCGTGCCGGCGACGACCACGGCAGATACACCGTTTTCATATTGATAGTTCAGATTGTTTTCCAATTGCCCGTAATCAATGCCGCGCTCGGAAAACGGAGTGACGATCGCTGTGCAGCAGCCCTTGAACAGTGGTGTTTTCAATATACGTACCTCCCAGCTTGATTCACATCATCGTATTCCTTTGTGCAGCGCAATATGTCAGCATTGAAAAAGAGAGCGATTTCTGTTATAATTTCTCAATCAGAAATGAACTGGTGTGAACACGGCATGAATCGTCGAATTTCCGTCAAAAAGTACATATCGTGTCTGCTGACGCTGCTGTTGCTGGGGGCGCTGTCTGCCCAGGCGTGGGCGGATGCCCCGACAGGCAGCGTGCAAAAGGGCTATCTGCCCGCCTGGTCCACAGCGCTGGCTGAGCGCGGCAGCGGGGAAGGGGGCACGGCGCCGCAGGAGGCAGATCTGCGCCCGGTGCGGATCGGCCTGCGATACGGTGATACCGGCGATCGGCGCGCTGACCTCTCGATCAAACGCGGAACCGGTTTTTCGCTTGGCAGCTTTGATGAGAACAATACTTTTCAACCGCTCTGCAGCTTTGAGGAGACCGAGCTTTTTGTACAAGCCGATGCCTCGTGGCACCTGCTGATCGGCGAGGGCGGACTCTCTCCGCTGGAGGCCATGGCCGGAGCGGCGGAGGTCGGAGGCTTCGTCGGTCATTTTGCCGACGGCTTTCATGTGCTCTGGGGCAGCTTTCCCACCCGTGAGGAGGCCGAGGCGGCTCTTACCGGCTACGCTTTGGACGGCGTTTGCTATGCCGCGCCGGAGGGGGCTGAGCTGGTGTGCGGCCGAGGGATCCTCTGGTATACCGAGCGCGAGGAGACGCTCGGTATCCTGGCCGAGGGGGATAGCACTCCGATCACGGCCTTTGGTGGGGACCGCTACAGCGGCGGCTTCGCCTTTCCGATCGTCAACGGCAGTATGCAGGTCGTCAATGTCGTCGCGTTGGAGGAGTACGTCAAGGGCGTGCTCCCCTATGAAATGAGCGCCTCCTGGCCGCTTGAAGCGCTGAAGGCCCAGGCGGTCTGCGCGCGCAGCTATGTCGTATTTCGGCGTGACGAATACGGCGATTACGGCTTCGATGTAACCGCCGACACCAGAAGTCAGATGTACCGCGGACTGACTGCCGCCTCTGAGCGCTGCAACGAGGCCGTGGACGCCACCCGCGGGGAGCTGCTGCGCTATCAGGGTGAGCTGTGCGAGACCTATTATTTCTCCTCTGACGGCGGCGCGACAGAGAATTGTCGGCATGTGTTTGGCTATGACCGGCCGTATCTGTGCGGCAAGCTGGATCCGTTCGAGCAGGCGGTCGATGTCTCGAACAACAGCTGGGAAATATACCGCAGCAGCACGGAGCTGCAATCCTGGCTCGCGGGAAAGGGGTATGAGATCGGCCCGGTGACCGAGGTGGAGGCGAGCTATTCAGACTTTGGAAACGTGATCGCACTTCAATGCGCAGATGCCGAGGGCGTCAGTGTCACCCTGGATGGACGCATCTCGTATACCGGTCTGGGGCTTGACAGCTGCCGGTTTACGGTCTCCGGCGACGGCCGGGGCTATCGGTTTACCGGCCGGGGCTGGGGTCACAACTGCGGCATGAGCCAGTGGGGTGCCTACGCCATGGCTCAGAAATATGGGTATTCCTATGAAGATATTTTGGGATTTTATTTTACAGGAGCAACGATCGGATGAAAAAATCTGACTTTTATTATGACCTGCCCGAGGAGCTGATCGCGCAGACGCCGCTTGAACGGCGTGACGGCTCCCGATTGATGTATCTCGATAAAGAGACCGGCCGCATTGAGCACCGGCATTTTTACGAGTTGCCGCAGCTGCTGCGGCCTGGCGACTGCCTCATTATGAATGACTCGCGCGTGCTGCCCGCCCGGCTTCTGGGCTGTCGATCGACAGGCGGCGGCGTAGAGCTTGTGCTGCTGCGCGATCTCGGCAACGGCAAATGGGAGTGTCTGAGCCGTCCCGGCAAGAAGACCCGTCCCGGCACTGAGCTGAGCTTTGGCGACGGGGAACTCACGGCCACTGTCGCCGATGTGATCGAGGGCGGCAACCGGATCGTCCAGTTTCACTACGAGGGCATTTTCCTTGAAGTGCTGGAACGTCTCGGCAAGATGCCCCTCCCGCCCTATATCAAGGCGGAGCTTCAGGACGCCGAGCGGTACCAGACAGTCTATTCCCGTGAGCTTGGCAGTGCCGCCGCCCCTACAGCAGGGCTGCATTTTACCAACGAGCTCCTCGATATACTCCGGGCCGGTGGCGTTCATACCGGTTTTGTGACGCTGCATGTTGGCCTCGGCACCTTCCGTCCGGTCAAAGAGGAGGAGATCGAGGATCACGATATGCACTCTGAATTCTGCGTGATCCCGCCGGAGACGGCGGACCTCATCAACGAGACCAGACAAAACGGCGGTCGTGTCGTTGCTGTCGGTACGACCTCCTGCCGCACGCTTGAGAGCTTCGCCTGTGAGGACGGCCATCTGGAAGCCGCCTCCGGATGGACCAACATCTTTATTTATCCGGGCTATCGCTTTAAATGCATCGATGCGCTGATCACGAACTTTCACCTGCCCGAGAGTACCCTCATCATGCTGGTCTCCGCTCTGGCCGGACGCGAGCATGTGCTGAACGCTTATAAAACCGCCGTGGAAGAGAAATACCGTTTCTTTTCCTTTGGTGATGCGATGCTTATACTATAAAATAAAAATCTTTGAAGTATATTCGTTTCGTTATATAACCTAAAATTCGGCGATGCGATGCTGATCGGATAGCGCACATCCGACGTCAGTGCCTTACGTTGTGTGGTATGATAGCTTGACAGCAAAAGCCAAAAGATGTAGTATTCTTGATGAGGTGAGAAGAAATGTTAGACGCCAATGATATCCAGGTAATACGCGATTTATTAGCTGAAGAACGCAAGCACACGGAGGCTATGCTTGCCGAAGAGCGCAAGCGTGCGGATGAAAAGTTCGACGAAGAGCGCAAGCGTGCGGATATAAAGTTCGACGAAGAGCGCAAGCGCTCGGATGAAAAGTTCGAAAGAATCCAGCAGCAGATGCATGATGATATGATGTCGGTCCTGGAGTCCGATGTTTACCCGAAGCTGCAGCTTCTGGCTGAAGGACACGAAGCCATTCTGGAAAAGCTCACGCCCGCCAATGAAATCGAGAGTATGAAGGCAGACATTGTCGTCTTGAAGGAAGCGGTTCGTCAGTTGAGCGCAAGACTGAACACGATCCAGATGGCACAGTAATCAAATATATACGATATAAAACCCGCAGCGGTCGTTTGACCGTCAGAGGAGCCATATGTATCAGCTATTGAAACAAGAGGGGCTTGCACGCCGCGGTGTCTTTGAGACGGCGCACGGAACCGTACAGACCCCTGTTTTTATGAATGTCGGCACGAACGCCGCCATTAAGGGAGCACTATCAGCCGGAGATCTGAAAGAGATCGGCTGCCAGGTGGAGCTCTCGAACACCTATCATCTCCATGTACGTCCCGGCGACGAGCTGGTGCGTGATCTGGGCGGCCTCCACCGTTTTATGACCTGGAACGGTCCGATCCTCACAGACAGCGGAGGCTTCCAGATCTTCTCGCTGGCGAAGCTGCGCAAGATTACCGAGGAGGGCGTCACCTTCAACTCCCACGTCGACGGCCGGCGGATCTTCATGGGCCCGGAGGAGAGCATGCGCATTCAGGCCAATCTTGGCTCGGATATTGCCATGGCCTTCGACGAGTGTGTCAAGATCCCATCCCCGAAGGACTATTTCGAGCGCTCCTGCCACAGAACAGCCCGTTGGCTGAAGCGCTGCAAAGCTGCTTTGGCTGAGTACAACAGCCGTGACGACGCCGTCAATCCCGGCCAGATGCTCTGGGGGATCAACCAGGGCGGCATCTTCCACGATCTGCGCATCGAACATATGAAAACCATTGCCGAGCTCGACCTGCCGGGTTATGCCATCGGCGGACTCGCGGTGGGGGAGACGCATCAGGAGATGTACGACACCATCGAGGCTGTTGAGGAATACATGCCCAAGGATCGTCCGCGCTACCTGATGGGCGTGGGCACTCCCGGCAATATCATCGAGGGCGTTGCCCGCGGTGTTGATTTCTTCGACTGCGTCATGCCGGCACGCAACGGCCGCCATGGGCACCTGTTTACCTGGAGCGGCGTTATCAACATCAAGAACGAGAAGTACGTGCGCGATGAACAGCCGATCGACCCGCTCTGTCAGTGCCCGGTGTGCCGCCGGTATTCCCGCGCCTATCTGCGCCATCTGGTCAAGGCCGATGAGATGCTGGCTATGCGGTTTTCGGTCATGCATAACCTGTATTTCTATAACGACCTGATGAAAAGGATCCGCGAAAGCCTTGACAACGGCAGCTTTGCTCTCTTTCGTTCCAATTACGTCGAAATTCTGGATAAAAGAATTTAATTATCTTGAAATCCTGGATAAGGGCGTGTATAATATCAATATAATGAATGTAGGAGGAATCCCCATGTCCCTGTTTCTCACCGAAGCCACTGCCACGGCCGCCGGCGGCGGCGTATCCATGATCCTTATGATGGTGGCCATGATCGCCATCTTCTATTTCATGATCATTCGTCCCGAGAATAAGAAGAAAAAGCAGACGGAAGAGATGCGCAGTTCTCTCTCCCTTGGAGACGAAATCACGACCATCGGCGGTCTGACCGGAAAGATCGTGCAGATCACCGAGGACACGATCACCTTTGAGACCGGTGAAGACCGTGTCCGCATTCAGGCCAAGAAGTGGAGCATCTCCACTACGGCCAAGATGGAAGCCGCCGAGGCCGCCCAGAAGAAGAAAAAGTAAACCGCAACCGGTATATTATCAACCCCCGACCAATAGGATGGTAGCAATCCATTGGTACGGGGGTGTTTTTTTATGGAACAGAAAAAGGATGTCGGCGCGATCCTGCGCCGGATCGCAAAAGCGGCCATCATGTGGGGCATTACCGCTCTTGTGTTGCTGCTGTTGTGTGCATTGTTTCTCAGTCTGAGCGATATGAAATCCTCCAGCTATGGCGCCTTCAGTCTGAGCATTGCCCTGGTCGCGGCCTTGATGGCCGGGCGCGCCGCAGCGGCCGAGGGACGGATCGGCGTCGGTTACGCGCTTGCCTTAGGCATCGTTTTTGGCCTTCTTCCGGGGCTGATCGGCTTTATCGTGGGCGGCGACAGCTTTTCCCTTCAGCGGGCGGCGAGTGTATTTGCTCTCACTGTCCTCGGTGTTCTGCTCGGAACAAGACTTGCATCCCGCCACCCGGCCGGTCGAGCGTTCCATTCCTCCTTCCGTCGGAAACAGCGGGCCAATTGAACGCATAATACTGATATCTGATAGAAAGGTCGGGAATGATTTCCGAGACAGAATTGTGTCAGGCAAGGCGAAGCCCGCAGAGCATAATGGA
>CACXDT010000183.1 GCA_902766405.1 Oscillospiraceae bacterium | reverse complement strand
TTGTGCCCTGAGGCACAAAACTGGCAGCGCGTTTTACGCGATGCCTTTCCAATAAAATGAAGCATTTTATTGGAAAACAGTATTAGCGGGTGGTTATTGAGCGCTTACGATGAGGTGTCTGGTGCTGCGCTCAGTTGCTGCGTTTGCGCTCGCGTAACGCTTCCACCTCATCAGTCATCCGCCTCGCGACGCGAAGCGAAGCTGGTCCTTTAGGGCGGGGGATCGGCGGCTGAACTGTCAGTGCACCGGATAGGAGAAAGGAAATGGCAGGGAGAAACCGGTTGAAAAAGGACGTTCGCTATGGTATGATGTATCGAGAGAAGAAAATGCCGAGATGACATGGAGAACGGTTGGTCTGTTCTCCCGCCGGAAAGGAACCGCTGCATGAGTCAATTGCCGCCTGTATCCTGGCCAGGGCTGGCTTTTCTGGTTCTGATCCTGGCATTGATAGTTTACATAATCCTGGTCAACCGGCATTTGGATAGCTTCGACCGCGTGTTTATCGCCGAGATGGCGCTTTGTGTTTATCTGTTGTTTCTGGCACTCGCGTGGACGCTCCGACTTTTCCGGCTCGTTGGTTGGGGGCTCACGTGTGCGGGCTTGGCCCCACTGTTGGCGGCGCTGTGCGCGTTGATTGCGGTGCTTTCGAACTTCCGGGCGAAGCCGGACGGGGTTCCGGGGCGGATGATCGTCCTCGGGCTGCAGCTGCCGCACGGGCGGATGCCGTTGGATCTCGAGGCGCGGCTTCGCTGTGCCCGGAACGCTGCCAGACAGAATCCCGGCAGTCTCATCGTACTCTCCGGCGGCAACGGGAACGACGCGCGCCCGGCCGAGGCCGCGGCCATGCGCGACTGGCTGCTGGGCGAGGGGATTGCTGTTGACAGACTGCTGGTGGAAGACCGGTCAGTCGATACCGAGGACAACTTCCGAAAGTGCGCCCGGTTGATCCCCGCGCACGAGCCGCTGCTGATCGTCACCAGTGACTACCACGTATTCCGCGCGCGGAAGCTGGCCGCAGCCCAGGGCTTTTCCAGGGTTCAGGCGCTGGCCTGCCCGTCGTCGCGGCTGCTGCTGCCGGCCAATCTGCTGCGCGAGACGGTTGCGCTGCTCTACCAGACCGTGACCGGCGCTATTTAATTATAACTAAATCCCCGCGCGCATGAAATGCGCGCATGCGAAACGCTGTTTCGCATGAAAAACACAGAATAATCTGTGTTTTTCGAGGATACCGTTGCAACGTCGTCTCCAGCTGACGCGCGTTGTGCGTCAGCTGCGGGCTATTGCCCACTTACGTCCGCCAACGGCGGACGTGGAGACAAAGATATACCAAAGAGGGTGTCGAGTTGAATCGAAATATCCTGTATATTCTCCGCGTTATCCTGCTGGTGGCGGCCATTCTGGCCGTGGTGTTTCTGCCGGGGAACGAGACCTCACTCAGCAGCGACGGCCGCGAGGTTCCGGTGGCCGCAAACGAGAGCAACATCAGGATGGCAAAGGCGATGTACGCCCTGCGCGAGCAAAAGCTCGGTACTGTCTATTATTACTATGTCGACGGTCGCCCCGACGATCCGACGAGGCTCCAGGATGAGACCAACGTCGTGATGACCTCGGTGGACGAGGCACGCGCCATCACCGACGTACAGGGCAGCCTGCTGCGCGGAACCTACCGCATCATCGCCCTGCGCAACAACGGCGACGGTGTGCAGACCTGCCCCTATGTCAAGCTGGGCGAGCTGATAGACGCCGGGTTTGGGGGATAAGGCCATGACGTTACACGCGGGATGCAGTTATCGCGGTGAGATTTCGGTTAAGGTGTCATTGCTTCCGGTAAAGGCCGAGATCATCATCTGCCTGGACACGCTCGAGAGCTTTCACGGCAGCGTGACGGCGTTGGGGAAGACGGTGCGCTTTTCCGACGGACGCAAGGTGGGGGAGGACTATAGATTCACAGGTACCGCGAAGGGCATTACGGCCGATATCACCTGCCGGCTCCACGACGACGGTACGATCAGCGGCACGGCCCTGGCCGAGGGCAGTAGGTTCAAGCTGACCGGCCGGGTGCTGAGCGAGGAGAAGGGAATCCTTGTTTAATGCGGCCCGGCGGAACAATCTAAATGGATGCGGAAATCCCTGGCAAATACGTACATTTTCACGTATTCGCCAGGGATTTGTACAGATGATAGCATTACTATGCACGGGCCGATGCTATCTGCAGACAAAGCAATGCCACTCGTCCTCGCTTCTGTGGGCTTCGACGGTGAAGCCGTTTTGCTCGAGCGCGTTTCGAACCTCATCCTGCCGCCCCTCGATGATGCCGGAGGTGATAAAGACGCCGCCGGGGGCCATAAAGCCGCGCACGAAGGCCGAGAGCGGGATGATCACATCCGACACGATATTCGCCATGACGACCGGATAACCCGCGCCGAGCGTTCTGCGCAGCGAGGCGTCCGTGAGGATGTCACCGGCGTAGACTGTGAAGCGGTCGGGGCCGATGCCGTTCAGGGCGGCGTTGGCCGCGGCCACGTCGGGCGATTTGGGGTCGATGTCGCAGCCGACGCAGCAATCGGCGCCGAGGATGAGGCCGCCGATGCCGAGAATGCCGCTGCCGCAGCCGAGGTCGAGCAGCTTTACGCCGCTGTGCGCAAAGCGCTCGAGCGCCGTGAGACACATGCGTGTCGTCGCGTGGCTGCCGGTTCCGAAGGTCAGACCGGGATCCAGCCGCAGCGGCAGCCGCCCGTCGTCCGGCGCGTCCATCCACTCGGGCACGACGACCAGCTTTTCTCCGACCTCGATCGGCTGATAGTACTGCCGCCAGTTGTTCTCCCAGTCGCTGTCGGCCACATAGTTCGTCGTCACGGCGTAGCGCGCCTGTACGGTCTTGAGGATCGCGCGGCCGGATTCGTCGTCGGACAGATAAAACTTGATCCGGCTGGCTCCGGCAAACTGCTGCTCCAGCGTCTCGTCCACATAGTCCCAATACTGGTGATTGTTTTCCAGAAAGCTCTGGAAATCGTTTTCGTTTTCGATCACAAAGCCCTCGGCCCCCAGGGCGGCCAGCTCTTCACAACGGGTGTCGATCTCGCTTTCGGGCGTGTCGCAGCATACTTCGATCCAACGCATGACAGTGTCTCCTTTGACGTTTTTGTAAGACTTATTGTAAAGGGTTTTCGCGGTAATGTAAAGGGGAGATTTGTGCGAGGTGGGGACGTGGATGTGGAGACGGAGACCTGCCGCCCGACGGGTAACTGTTACAATTGATATGAAAAAAGGGCAAATTCGCACTTTCTGTACGAAATCGCCCAACAAATATGCATATATCAAATGGTACCGCGTGATCGGCTGACTGCGCGCTCTGCGGGTATAGCCGCCCCTGCGGTATCGACCGCATTGTTCGCGGTTAATCTCAGCACACGCAGGAATCGAGCCAGGTGGAAACCGCCGTTTCCGACACCTTGAGGTGATTGGCCAGAAAGGCCACTGTCTCGTTAAAGCTCATATTGTGCAGGCGCTCGAAGTTCGTGATCTTTTTCTCGGTGATGTTCTCGCCAAGATCACGGCCTTCCATCCAGCCGCAGTCATAGCACATCATAACATCATATTTCCGGTGCGAATCCACAACCAGTTCAGCGCCGCAGCGAGGGCATTTCATAGGGATCAACCTCCATCGAGTACGGACAAACAGCCTGTCTGCCCGTCATTTTTTTGTCATAACGATTTTCCGCTGCAAAGTTTAGCATGTTCATCGTGCTTTCGCAAGTGATAAAATAGACAAACTTTATCAGAAAAATAACGATAAAAAAATGACAGGAAGGGCGATCTGCACAATAAGTCCGGTTTCCCGCGGGATATCGACCAAATCCGGTGTCAGATTTTGGCGATAATTTGGCTTGACTTCCCGGGATAGACAAGGTAAGATAAAACCAGCAGACCGTATGCAAGGCGGATGAGAGGGGGCGGCCCATGGTCAGGCTGTTCTATCTGGATAGCGATGTAGTGGTTTGTGCCAAGCCTGCCGGCGTCCTGTCCGAGGCCGGCGGCATGCCGGAACTGTTAAACAGGCAGATCGGCTGGGGGGAAACCTGGTGCGTCCACCGGCTCGACATGGCTGTGGGCGGTGTGATGGTCTACGCCCGCAGTAAGGAGGCCGCCGGGAAGCTGTCCGCGGCGTTGAGCGGGCGCGAGCTCGGCAAGCGTTATCTCGCTGTCGTGCAGGGGCGGCCAGAGAGCCGCGAGGATACATTCAAGGATTTGCTGTTCCATGACAGCACCACCAACAAGACCTATGTCGTCAAGCGGCAGCGCCGCGGCGTCAAGGAGGCGGAGCTCCGCTACCGGACACTCGAGACGCGGAGCGTGACCGAGGGAGAGATTTCTCTTCTCCGAATCGAGCTCGTCACCGGGCGCAGCCACCAGATCCGCGTGCAGTTCGCCTCGCGCAAGCTGCCGCTGATCGGCGACAGCCGCTACGGCAGCAGCTACCGCGGCAGCGCCATCGCGCTCTGGGCCGAGCAGCTCAGCTTCCCGCACCCGAAGACCGGCACGGTGATGACCTTTACCTGCCCGCCGCCCGAGGAGTGGCCCTGGAAGGTCTTCTCCGATACATAACTACCGCTTCCCGTACTACTGCCGTTCGTTTCCGAACGGCTTTCCATAGGAGGTACCCAACTTGCAACTGACTGACATCATCTCGCTGCTCGGCGGCGTGGCGCTGTTCCTGTTCGGCATGACGCTGATGGGGGACGGCCTCAAAAAGGCCGCCGGCAACCAGCTGGAGCTGGTCTTATACCGCCTGTCCAATACGCCGCTCAAGGGCGTGCTGCTGGGCGCCGGCGTCACCGCCGTCATCCAGTCCTCATCCGCGACCTCGGTTATGGTCGTCGGCTTTGTGAACTCCGGCATGATGAAGCTCGAGCAGGCCGTCACCGTCATCGAGGGCGCGCTGATCGGCACGAGCATCACAGGCTGGATCATCTGCCTGTCGTCCATCAGCGGCACCGGCTGGGTCTCGCTGCTGAGCACGTCCACGCTCTCGGCCGTCATTGCGATCATCGGCATTCTGCTGCGCATGTTCACCAAGAGCCAGCAAAAGCACCATGTCGGCGATATCATGCTGGGCTTTTCGGTGCTGATGTACGGCATGCAGGCGATGAGCGGCTCCGTCGCCCCGCTGAAGGAGAGCCCTGCTTTTATCAGCCTGCTGACGACCTTCTCTAACCCGCTCATCGGCATCCTCGTCGGCACTGCCTTTACCGCCGTTCTGCAGAGCGCCAGCGCCGCCTGCGGTATCCTGCAGGCCCTGTCTATGACGGGTGCCGTCACTTTTGATGTGGCCTATCCCGTGCTGTTGGGCATTGCGATCGGCGCGGCTGTGCCGGTGCTGCTCTCCGCGCTCGGCGCCAAGCTTGAGGGCCGGCAGACTGCGTGGATGTATTTGATCTTCGAGATAGCGGCCGCCGTCCTCTGTGCGGTGGTGTATTACGCTGTCAACGCGGCCATTCCGCTGGGGCTGTCCGGCATGATCATGAATCCGGTCAGCATTGCGCTGGTGAACACCGTGTTCCGTGTGTTCTCGGTCATTGTGCTGGTGCCGTTTAATAAATACCTGCTGTTGGTTTCCCGCGCCCTCATCAAGCCGAAGGCCGAGGAGGCCAGCGCGAACGACGCCTTTGCCCGTCTGGAGGAGCGCTTCCTGATTCACCCGCCGCTGGCCGTCGAGCAGAGCCGTCTGACGACCAACGACATGGCCAGGGCCACAAAGGCCAATTTCCTGGCCGCGCTCGATCTGATGGACAACTACAGCGACGCCGGCTATGATAAAATCGAGGCGGCTGAAAATCTGATCGACGAATACGAGGACAAGATCGCCACCTATCTGATGCGCCTGACGGCGCAGGAGCTCTCGACCGAGCAGAACGAGGTCGCCACCAAGATACTGCACACGCTGACCGACTTCGAGCGTATCGCCGACCACGCCATGAACATCGCCGATGTGGCCAAGGAGATGCACGGGAAAAAGAGTCATTTCTCCGATACGGCCCGCCGTGAGCTGGCCGTTGAGATCGCCGCGGTCAAGGAGATCGTCGAGCTCAGCTTCCGCTCGTTCACCAGCGACAATATCGAGCTCGCCTACCATGTCGAGCCGCTGGAGGAGATCATCGACGTACTGACCGACAAGATCAAGATGCACCACACCGACCGCCTGAAGAAGGGCGAATGCACGTTGGATCTGGGCTTCGCGCTCAACGACCTGCTGACCGATTTAGAGCGAATCAGCGACCACTGCTCGAACCTGGCCCTGGCAGTGATCGAGCTGCGCACCGACGAGATCGACCCGCACGACTACGTCATCCAGCTGAAGGAAAAGCACAGCCATCACTTCGACGAGTACTATGAGGAGTACGCCGAGAGGTATTATGTTTAATGGGATACAGTGGCTTGTACCGGAGGAGCGGCAATCTGCTGCCCGTGCGCACAACTGCAATATTGGCATGAAAAGGCGTTGTCTCAAAATAGACGGAAGTAGGTAAACGGCACTAAGTCCAATACGACCGTAGGGGCTGGCGCCCTCGACAGCCCGGCGGCTGCATTGATATATTTGTTACAATTATGGGCGAATACGCAC
>CACXDT010000182.1 GCA_902766405.1 Oscillospiraceae bacterium | reverse complement strand
GGGTGCCCGCAGGGCGGGAGAGGTCCACCTCTTCCGTCACGGCGCTTGCGGGGGACGCGCCGTGCCACCTTCCCCAGAGGGGAAGGCAAATCGCAAACCGACTTTGTCCTTCTATCCCCCATCATTGATATGTTATACCATAATACTCATTTTTTCTACAATCAAGAATCATACGTGAGAATGCGCTATAGGTCGTACTTTGCCCGCCCATCTAAAGGATTCATAAATAGTTCATGCTGCCAGGAAGCACCTCCCGCGGAGATCGTCCGCGGGAGGTGCTTCCGGTTTCCCTGATTTTTTACTCAACGCCGAGCACGGTATAATCCTTCGCCTCGACAGCGGATTTCAGCGTGTCGTTCGCAACGTCGGCGCTGAGCGTGACGACAGCGGTGCCGGCGGTGTGGCTGACGACGGCGGCGTCCACGCCGTCGATGGCCTCAAGCGCCTTTTTCACGGTGGCTTCACAGTGCGGGCACATCATACCCTCGATTTTCAGTGTTTTCTCCATGGGATTCTCCTTCTCGATGATTTCATTTTTTGTTCTGGATTTGCGGGCTCTGTCATGGCTCGGATCGTGGAGCTTCACAAGGTTCAGCCGGAGCGCGTTCATGCAGACCGTGAAGCTCGAGATGCTCATGGCCGCGGCGCCGAGCATCGGGCTCATCTCCCAGCTCCTGCCGAACAGCACCTGCTAGAATCCCGCGGCCAGCGGGATGCAGATGATATTATAAAAGAAGGCCCAGAACAGATTCTGGTGGATATTGCGGATCGTGGCGCGGCTGAGACGAACCGCGGCCGAGACATCGGTCAGGCGCGACTTCATCAGTACAATGTCCGCCGCGTCGATCGCGACATCCGCGCCCGCACCAATCGCGATGCCGAGATCGGCGCGCGTCAGCGCCGGGGCGTCATTGATGCCGTCGCCCACCATGGCGACCTTGCCGCGCTGCTCAAGCTTGCGGATCACGGCCTCCTTGCCGTCGGGCAGCACACCCGCAATGACCCGGTCAACCCCGGCCTCGGCGCCGATGGCCCTGGCCGTGCGCTCGTTGTCGCCGGTTAACATAACAACCTCAAGTCCCATGTTTTGCAGTTCTTTGACTGCCTGGGGCGAATCCGGCTTGATCGTGTCGGCCACAGCGATGATGCCGAGCAGCTGCCGGCCACGGCCGAAGAACAGCGGCGTTTTCCCTTCGGCGGAGAGCGCCTCGGCACGGCGGCTCATACCGTCGCTGACGGGGAAGCGCCCGGCCATGTACTTGCCAGAGCCGCCCACGAGCGTCTCGCCGTCCAGCACGGCGCTCAGGCCGTTGCCCGGCAGCGCCTGGAAGTCCGTAACAGGGCGGACACCAATCCCTTTTTCCCCGGCACAGGCCATGACAGCCTTCGCAAGCGGGTGCTCGCTGTGCTGCTCGAGCGCGGCGGCATTGTCCAGCAGCTCCCACTCGCTGACACCCTCGGCGGGCAGAAGATCGGTGACCTTCGGCTCGCCGGCGGTGATCGTGCCGGTCTTGTCCAGCACGACGGCATCCATCTTTCCGGCCTCCTCCTGGCTGACGGCGGTCTTGAAAAGGATGCCGTTTTTTGCGCCGACGCCGTTGCCGACCATGATGGCGACCGGCGTGGCGAGTCCGAGAGCGCAGGGGCAGGAGATCACGAGCACCGCGATGGCACGGCCGATGGCGAACGGAAACGCCTTGCCGGCCAGCAGCCAGATGGCGAGCGTCAGCGCCGAGATGCCGATGACGGCCGGGACAAACACGGCCGAAACCCTGTCGGCAATGCGGGCGATCGGCGCCTTGGTGGCCGCCGCGTCCGAGACCATAGCGATGATCTGGCTGAGTGTGGTGTCCTCGCCCACGCGCGTGGCCCGGGCCTTCAGATAGCCGGACTGGTTGATCGTGGCGGCCGAAACCTGATCCCCCGCCGTCTTGTCCACGGGGATGCTCTCGCCGGTCAGCGCCGACTCATTGACTGCGCTGCTGCCCTCCACAATAGTGCCGTCAACTGGGATACTCTCGCCCGGCTTCACCACAAAGATGTCTCCAACCTGAACTTCGGAGATGTCGACCTCCACTTCCCTGCCGTCGCGCAGCAGCACGGCGGTCTTCGGGGCCAGCTTCATCAGCCCTCTGAGCGCGTCGGTCGTGCGGCCCTTGGACATGGCCTCGAGCATCTTACCGACGGTGATCAGGCAGGGGATCGTGGCCGCCGTCTCGAAATACAGGTTGTGGGCATAGCGCATCACCTGCTCCATATCCCCGGCCGCCTGGGCCGCGGACATAGCGTAGAGCTCAACCAGGCTGTAGCCAAAGGCGGCCGACGAGCCCAGCGCGACCAGCGTGTCCATATTCGGCGCGCCGTGGCGCAGGCTGCCAAAGCCGTTGGTAAAGAACTTCCGGTTGACGGCCATGACGATGATGGCGATCAACATCTGCGTGATAGCCATGGAGACGTGGTTTTCCAAAAAGGCCGGTACCGGGAAGCGGGCCATATTGTGCCCCATCGAGAGGTACATCAGCACCAGCAGGAAACCCAGCGAGGTCAGCAGGCGCTTTTTCAGCACCGGCGTCTCGCGGTCCTTCAGGGCATCCTCCGGCGTCTCCGCCGCGCGTTGTGCGCTCCCGGCCCCCTTGGGCGAGGCACCGTAGCCCGCGGCCTCGACCGCGGCGACAATGGCGCTTGGGTCGGCTGTGCCCTCGACGCCCATGGAATTTGTCAGCAGGCTGACGGCGCATCCGGTCACACCGGGAACGCCGCTGACGGCCTTCTCGACGCGCGCCTGACACGCCGCGCAGCTCATGCCGGTGACTGTGTATTGCTGCATCGTGGATGATATCCTTTCAAAATCCTATCGTTTCTATGGGGATTATACGCCTGTTATTCCTCTGCTGTCAAGTGCAGGCGTCAAATGGCGTGTAGGGGCCGGCGCCCTCGACGGCCCGTGCGGAAATGGCTATTGCTGTGCAGAAATCCCGGGCGAAAACGCAGTTTCATGCGAATTCGTCCGGGATCTGTTTGTAATTCAAGGTTTCTGCTCCGGGCCGCCGAGGGCGTCGGCCCCTACGGTGTCAACCGGCGTATTGCGGCTACGCTCTGCCGTCGTTCCGTTCGCTCTCAGCCCGTTTTTCCGAAATACAGGATGATGTGGCGCGGGCAGATATCGGCGCAGTGGACGCACTGGATGCACTTGTCGACATCGACCTGGGCCAGATTATCCTTGACGACAATCGCGTCGGCCGGACACTCGCGCTGGCACTTCATGCACCCGATGCAACCCACCGTGCAGTTTTTCATGACGATCGGGCCCTTGTCCTTCGAGCTGCACGCCGGCATGATGCGCTGGCTGGCAGGGATCAGCTTGACGATGTTTTTCGGACAGGCGTCCACACAGGCGCCGCAGCCCACACAGTGGGAGCGCTGCACCTTGGCCACGCCGTTTTCGATGTGCATGGCGTCGAACTTGCAGGCTTTTACACAGTTGCCGAAGCCGATGCACGCAAAGGTGCAAAGCTTATTGCTCTGGCCGCCGAACAGCATGGCCGCGCGGCAGTTCTCCGGGCCGGAGTAGTTGAAGCGAAGCTCGGCCACGCCGGTGCTGCCGGAGCAGGGCACAAAGGCGACCATTTTCTCGGCAGCGTCGTTCGACTCGCCCATGATCTCAGCCACCTTGGCGGCTGTGGCCGCACCGCCGGCGACACACTTGTTGCAGGGGGCCTCGCCCTTTACGACCGCCGCGGCATAGCCGTCGCAGCCGGGATAGCCGCAGCCGCCGCAGTTGGCGCCGGCCAGAGCCTCGCGCACAGCGGCCTGGCGCGGGTCGGTCTCGACATGGAAGATCTTCGAGGCAAAGGCCAGCAGCGCACCGAACAGCGCGCCGAGGGCGCCGAGAACCAGAATGGAAAGCAGGATCGTCTTCATCTCGTCATGCCCTCCTTAAAAGATCTTCATACCGCTGAAGCCCATAAAGGCCAGCGCGAGCAGACCGGCGGACACCAGCGCTATCGGGAAGCCCTCGAAGCAGTCGGGGTAATCAGCGAAATCAATACGCTCGCGCACCGAGGCGAAGAGCACGATGGCCAGCATGAAGCCCAGGCCGCCGGTGATGCCGTAGACCACGGACTCGATGAAATTATAGTGGTTCTGAACGTTCAGCAGCACCACGCCGAGCACCGCACAGTTCGTGGTGATCAGCGGCAGGTAGATACCGAGCGCCGCGTACAGCGACGGGACGGATTTCTTCAGGAACATCTCGACAAACTGCACGAGCGCGGCGATGACCAGGATGAAGGCCAGCGTCTCGAGAAACTCAAGCCCCAGGGGCACCAGCACATAGGTATCAACCACCCAGCAGATCGCAGAGGCCAAGCCCATGACGAAGACGACGGCGATGCCCATGCCGGTGGCGGTGTCGACCTTGTTGGAGCAGCCCAGGAAGGGGCAGCAGCCCAGGAACTGCGAGAAGATGAAGTTGTCGATCAGAATAGCGCCCAGGGCGATCGAGAGGATATTCGTCAGCATTTAGTCTTCCTCCTGTTCCGCCGCCAGTCTGGCAGCCTCGGCAGCCGCCTCTTCCGCGGCCTTTTTCTGCTTGGCGGACTTCTTCAGGAAATACTGCATCGTGGCGATGACAACGCCCAGCGTCAGGAAGCCGCCGAACGGGAGCGTCAGAATCGAGGCGCCGAAGTCGCTCGGGAAGATCTGAATGCCGCCGCCCGTGCCGTCGAGCGTGAAGCGAAAGCCCTTGGCCACGTCGATCAGACCGCCGCCAAAGCGCCCGCTGCCCAGGAGCTCGCGGATGACGCACATGATGACGAGGATCATTGTGTAGCCCAGGCCCTGGAAGACGCCGTCGAAGAAGGACGCTTTCACGTCGTTCTTCTGGCTGAACGCCTCGGCACGGCCGATGATGATGCAGTTGACGACGATCAGCGGGATGAAGACACCCAGAGATTCGCTGAGCGCGGGGATGTAGGCCTTCAGCAGCAGATCGACGATCGTGACGAAGCCCGCGATGATGACGACGAAGATCGCGAGGCGGATCTCGTTGGGGATGATCTTGCGTACGGCCGATACCACCACGTTGCAGCAGGTCAGAATGATGAGGACCGAAAGGCCCATGCCGACGCCGTTGAAGAGCGAGGTCGTGATGGCCATGGTGGCGCACATGCCGATTTGCTGGACGGTGATGGGGTTATTGGTGATCAGACCGTCGCGGAACTGGTCCTGGATTCTCATGCAGCCGCACCTCCTTCGATGGTTTTCACAGTGGTGATGGAAGTGGATACCGCGTTGGTGACGGCGGTGGAGGTGATGGTAGCACCGGCAAGCGCGTCGATATCCTTGACGGTGACGCCCTCGCCCACACCGATGAACTGTTCACGGAAGGCGACGCCGGCCTCGGACGGGCTGGCCGCCACGGCGCCCAGACCGGAGGTCTCGGAGTGCTCGGTGATGGAGATGCCGGAGCAGGTGTAGTCGCTCTTGACACCGACGACCATCGTGATGTTGCCCTGCGCGCCCGAGAAGGTGCTCTCGACAACGTAGCCGCTGCCGTCGGCGTCTTTATAGACGGAATTGATGCTCTGATCGAGCGAATAGCCGCTGATTTTTACCTCTTCGTAGCTGTCGGCCTGGAGGACGGCGGCGAAGGCGGCGGTGGTCTTTTCCATCGCGCGGCGGTCGATCGTGGGCTTGGTTATGTTGTAGACGACACCCAGGACACCGGCGACGACGGCACACACCGCAAACAGCACGAGAGCGAGCTGAACGATCTTATTGTCTTTCATTTCGCCGCCTCCTTTGCCGCTTTCTTCGCAGCCTTACGGGCATCCAGATCGGCCTGCGTGACGCCGAACTGGTGGCGGTGGAAGGCCTTGTCAAGCGCCCAGGCGCACAGGTTCATCAGCAGTATCGCATAGGAAATACCCTCGGGATAACCGCCGAAATAGCGGATCAGGACGGTCAGCGCGCCGATGCCCGCGCCGTAGACGAGCATGCCTCTCGGTGTGACAGGGCTGGTGGAGTAGTCCGTCGCCATAAAGAACGAGGCCAGCAGCATGCCGCCGGAGAGGATGTTATAGCACATCCACGAGAGATTCGAGAAGCCCTCGTGTCCGGCCATCAGCGTCAGGATCGCGACCGAACCGACCGTGGCGGCCGGGATGCGCCAGTTGATGACACGGCGATACAGCAGCCAGGCGCCGCCCAGCAGCACAGCCAGGGCGCTCAGCTCGCCCATGGCGCCGGGCACGGTACCGAACAGCAGGTTATCCAGATGCATATAGTTGGGCATAAAGCCCTGGTCATACAGCTGGTCAAGCGGGGTGGCCATCGTGATGCCGTCCACCAGGCCCTTGAGCGAGTTGGGCACGGTCCAGCGGCTCATATACCCGGCGTAGGAGGCCGCCAGGAAGGCGCGGCCGGCCAGCGCGGGGTTCAGGAAGTTCTTTCCCAGGCCGCCGTAGAGCTGCTTGACGACAACAATGGCGAAGAAGTTGCCGACAATGGGCAGCCAGATCGGGATGGCCGGCGAGAGTGTCAGGCTCATCAGGAGGCCCGTGACCACGGCCGAGAGATCGTCGATGGTCTGTTCCTTCTTTGTCAGCTTGCGGTAGCCCCACTCGAAAAATACGGCGGAGCAGACACTCATCAGCATGCGCAGCAGTGTGCCGAAGCCGTACTGCCATATCGATACACAAATCACCGGCAGCAGACCGACGATCACGTCGAACATCAGACTGCGGGTATCGCGGTGGGTGCGCACCTGCGGCTGATAGGCCACGTCCAGCACGATGCGCTCCTTCGGCTCGGCCTTTCTGGCGGGTGCCTTCGGCGCGCTGCCGACGGCCGGGGGGATCTTGACCTCGGGGGTCTTCTTTTCAGCTTCACTCATCAGGCGCTCGCCTCCTTTGCTGCTTTTGCCTCGGCCCTGGCCTTTTCCTTCATCGCCCTTGCCTGGAACATCAGTTTGGCGGTCTTGAAGGCGTGGGTCAGCGGCATATGGGCCGGGCAGTTGAACGCGCAGCTGCCGCACTCAAAGCAATCGGTGATGTGGTATTTTTCCATGTTCTCGTAGTCTTCCCGGCTGTAGTACATGTACATGAACACGGGTTCGAGATTCATCGGGCAGACCTCGATGCACTTGCCGCAGCGGATGCAGGTCGGGTTGTCGACATGCCGATCCTCTTCCTCGGTAAAGAAGAGCACGCCCGAGGTGCCCTTGATGTTCGGCGCCTCCAGGCTGGTGGCGCAGATGCCCATCATGGGGCCGCCAAGCACGACTTTGCGCAGGGGCTTGACAAAGCCGCCGCACTGTTCGGCCAGATAGCCAAAGGGCGTGCCGACGCGCGTCAGGCCGTTCACAGGCTTTTTCAGCGCGCTGCCGGCGACGGAGACGATGCGCTCGATCACCGGCCTGCCCTCATAGCAGGCCTGGTAAACCGCGTAACAGGTGCGGGTACTGACCACGTTGCAGCCGACGCCCGAGGGAATGCCGCCGGGCTTGACCTCGCGATCCGTCACAGCCTTGACCTGCATCTTCTCGGCGCCCTGGGGGTACTTGACCTTTTCAGGGACGATCTCGATGCCAAAGCGCTCGGGGTGATAGGAGTTGAGCAGGTCGATCGCGTCCTGCTTGTTCTCCTCGATGCCGTAGTAGGCCTTGTCGACGCAGCTGGCAATGCGCACGAGCTCAATGCCGCGCAGCAGCTGCTCGGGGTAGTTGAGCATGGTCAGATGGTCGCCGTTTAAGTACGGCTCACATTCGGCTCCGTTGATGATCAGCTTATCGACCTTGCCGATGCCGCCGCGGATCTTGAAGGCGGTCGGGAACATGGCGCCGCCCATGCCGACAACACCGGCTTCGCGGATGCGCTCTAAAATCGCCTCGGGATCGTGCAGCTGCTCCCCGGTCAGCGGGGCCAGATCGGTGCATGGGGTATCCTTATAATCGTTTTCGATGACGACAGACATCACCATATCCCCCAGAGGGTGAGATCTCGGCTCGACGGCCACGACTGTCCCGGAGACGGAGGCATGGACCGGAGCCGACACGGGAGCCGGGTTTTCGCCGATCTTCTGTCCCATGGTCACAGTGTCGCCCTTCTTCACCAGCGGCTTGTTGGGTGCGCCTATGTGCTGGATCATCGGGATCACGACCTGGGGTGGCGGAGCGATCACAGTTACCGGGATTTCCGGTGCCTTTCTGTAATCCGGATGCACGCCGCCCTTGAATGTATGGGTCATACGCTTCACCTCGCATTCACTTGCTTTTTACATCATATCACAAAACAATACAAATTGTCTACGGCACGGAGCAGAAAAATCGTTGAAACTGCAAGATAATTTTTAAAGGCAATACCGCATAATTCGGCGAGAGCGAATCCTGAGAAAATTTGGGCGTAGGGTCTGATGATGGCAGTTTTTCGCAGAAATACTTTGTGTATTTCAAGAAAAAGTGACGAAATCAGGGCACAAATTTTCCAGGAGGCGCC
>CACXDT010000181.1 GCA_902766405.1 Oscillospiraceae bacterium | reverse complement strand
GGTTTATCCCATCAAGCGGCGGCGTAGGGAGGGATGCCCTCATCCCTCCGTGCGAATCAATCGCGTGATCGATGCGGAGGCATCACGGGGCCTTCCCGCTGCCGGTGGCAGAGGAAGGGAAGGTTCCGTTTCCGTAGCCGCGCCTTTGGCGGGCCGTCGCGTAAGCAGGCCCGGGAAAGGCATTCGCGGCAAGGCGGCCTGCCTCCCTACGGGTGCGCAGGTGCCTTGGCTTTTTTCGTTTTTGCAGGGGGACGGCCTCCGGACGTCCCGCTGCGCGCGGGCCGCCGGGCTGCGTGCCCTGCGGGCAGGCAGCGGCCCCTGTAGGGCCGATCATTTTCCGCGCTTGTTCCGAACGGCTCTCGCCGCGGCGGCGAGCAGCCAGCCAAGCAGCAGGAAAACGCCGACCATCGCCAGCACGGCATAGGCGACGCCGATCCCCAGCGTCGTATAGCCCGCCGTCTCCGGCCTGAAGCCAAACCAGCCGGCGGGTGCCTCGTAATTGAGAAACGGATACGGCGCTGTCATCCCGTTCCAGCGAAATCCGCCCTTCGAGAGAATGAGTATCATCCAATAATACAGCAGCGGCGGCAAAACCGCAAACGGGACAAGTCGCCTGTCGGGACGCAGATCCCCCGCGTCATTCGCAAGGAAATCCCAGACCGTCAGAACCGGGGTGATAAAGTGCATGCACAGGCTTGCGCAGTGATCCTGCGCATAGGCGGCCGCGAAGCCCCGCGGATCGATCGGCGCGAGGACTGTCAGGAAGACAAGGAAGGTCGCCGTGATGCTCACTGCCGCTGTGTATTTTACCGTCGCAAGCCTTGCGCTCCGCGGTCTCAGCATTTGCAGAGCGGCGACAGCCGCCGCGTAGAGGTTTGATAGCTGCGTAAAGAACGTAAAGCCTATCGGCCAGTGGAGCATCATGATCATCGCGTACAGCGTCACCGTCAGGATCAGGAGCTTCAGAGTATAGGATTTCAAACCGCGGTTCGTTTGCGTCTCAGGCATATGCTGCACTCCCTATGAAACGGGGAACTCCCCTCTGTGTCAACGATCCCTCACGAACACCACGCGGCGAACTCCTTGTCGGTGGCGAGCACCGTGTGCGTGCCGGCCACGAGATGCTCGGTGCCGAGGGCGTAGTCGATGCCGCTCGAGGCGTAGTCATAGGGGATGCTGTGGCGGCGCTTTTCCACCTCGGGGTTCGGGTTGGGCACCGCCGAGAGCAGGCTTTTGGTATAGGGGTGGACCGGATGGGAGAAGATCTCCTCGGTGGTGCCGGTCTCGACCATATAGCCGAGGTGCAGCACGCCGATCCGGTCGGAGATATATTTCACCATCGACAGATCGTGGGCGATGAACAGATAGGCGCAGGCGGTCTCCTCCTGGATGTCCTTCATCAGGTTCACGACCTGGGCCTGGATCGAAACGTCCAGGGCCGAGATGCACTCGTCGGCGATAATCAGCTTCGGGTTCATGATCAGCGCTCGGGCGATGCCGACGCGCTGGCGCTGGCCGCCGGAAAACTGGTGCGGGTAGCGCTCGGCGTGCGCCGGCGACAGACCCACCTTTTTCAACAATTCGTGCACGGCGTCGTTGCGCTCGCCGCGGCTTTTGTAGCGGTGGTGGATATCCAGGCCCTCACCGATGATGTCCCCCACCTTTTTGCGCGGGTTCAGGGAGGACATGGGGTCCTGGAAAATCATCTGCATATCCTCGCGCAGCATGTTGCGCGTCTCCTTATCCATCCGGCCGGAGATCTCCCTGCCGTTGAACAGGATCGAGCCAGAGGTCGGCTCGTACAGGCGGATGACGCTGCGGCCGATCGTGGTCTTGCCCGAGCCGGACTCGCCCACGAGACCGTAGGTCTCGCCGGGGTAGATGCTGAAGGAGACACCGTTCACCGCCTTGACGGTGAAGCTGCGGGAGATTTGAAAATGCTGGACCAGACGGTCCACCTGTAACAGAGCTTCGCTCATTGGACGCGTTCAGCCTCCTTCCTTGCGCGCTCCAGCCGGGCCTTGAGCTCGGGGGGCATCTCCAGCTTCGGCGCATAGGGGTGCAGCAGCCAGGTGGCTGCAAAATGGGTCTCGGAAATCTGGAAGAGCGGCGGCTCGGCGAGCTCATCGACGCGCATGGCAACCGTATTGCGCGGCGCAAAGGCGTCGCCGGGCGGTTCATGCAGCAGGCTCGGCGGCGAGCCGGGGATCGAGTAGAGCCGGTCGTCGTCGGTGTCGAGATCGGGCATGGCCGACAGCAGGCCCCAGGTGTAGGGGTGCCGCGGGTCATAGAAGATCTCGTTGACGTTGCCGACCTCGACGATCTTCCCGGCGTACATGACGTTCACATAGTCCGCCACCTTGGCGACGACGCCGAGATCGTGCGTGATATAGATGACCGAGAGGCCCATCTTCTGCTGGATGTCTTTAATCAGCTCGAGGATGCGGGCCTGGATCGTCACGTCCAGGGCCGTCGTCGGCTCGTCACAGATCAGAATGTCCGGGTCGCTCGAGAGGGCGATCGCGATGACGACGCGCTGGCGCATGCCGCCCGAGAGCTGGTGGGGGTAGCTGCGCATGCGCTTTTCGGCGTCCGGGATGCCGACGAGCTCTAAGAGCTGTATGGCGCGCGCCTTCGCCTCGGCCTTGCTCAGATGGAGATGGATCAGCATGCCCTCCATGATCTGGCGGCCGATCGGCATCGTGGGGTCGAGGCTCGTCATCGGGTCCTGGAACACCATGGCGATGTGGCGGCCGTTGATGCTGCTGCGCAGCTCCTTTTTCGACAGCTGCAGCAGATCGACGATCCGCTCGCTGCCGTCGCTCTCGACACAGCGGTAGAACACCTGGCCGCCGTTGATCGTAGCGTTCGCGTCTAAGAGCCCGGTGGCCGCCTTCATCGTGACCGACTTTCCGGAGCCGGATTCGCCCACGATGGCGACGGTCTCGCCCTTCTGCAGGTCGAGATTTACGCCGCGGATCGCGTGGATCGTGCCGGCGTTGGTACGAAAGGAGATATCCAGATCGTGGATCTCCAGGATCGCTTTTTCGTTCATATCCGCCCTCCTACATGTCCTCGAGCTTCGGGGCCAGCGCCTCGCGGAAGCCGTCGCCGATGAAGTTGAAGCCCAGCATCAGCAGTGCCAGCACAAGGATCGGCGGCAGGATCTGATACGGCAGGGTCGTGATGTTGTTGAAGCCGTCCTCGATCAGCGAGCCGATGGAGCACTGCGGCAGCACGATGCCGACGCCGACGAAGCTCAGAAACGCCTCGGTGAAGATGGCCGTGGGGATCGAGAACATCACCTGCGTGATGATCGGGCCGATGGTGTTCGGCAGGATCTGCCGGAAGATGATATGGAAGCTGCCCGCGCCGAGCGTGCGGCTGGCGAGCACATACTCCTGCTCCTTGAGCTTGAGCATTTCGGCGCGCGCGATCTTGCTCATGCCGATCCACTCGGTCAGCAGCAGGGCGACGATGACAAGACTCATGCCCTTGGGCATGAAGATCGCCAGCACCGACACGATGACAAGGCGCGGCACGCTGTTCGCGATCTCGACAAAGCGCTGCATGACCGCGTCGACGGCGCCGCCGAAGAAGCCCGAGATCAGGCCGAAGCTCATACCGACGATCATGTCGATCAGTATCGTGACAAAGGCGATGATCAGGCTGACGCGCGCGCCCTCCCAGGTGCGGGTCCACAGATCGCGGCCCATATCGTCGGTGCCGAAGAGAAAGCTGCTGTCGGCAAAGGCGTCGGAATAGGCCTCACCGCCAAAAAGCGTATGCAAAGCGGGGATGCGCGGGGAAATGCCCCTCGCAATGACTTTTTTGCCCGCGTCGTTGACCACTTTAATAATATCCTTATAGCCGTACGCATTCATGCCGGGGCCGAGAATAGCCAGCAGGATGATGGCCAGCACGATGACAAGGCCGGTCATGGCCCGTTTGTCGTGCCAGAAATGCAGCAGCACGCCCTTCCAGTAGCCCAGCGAGGCGAAGTTCGTGTCAATGCGCAGCTCCCTGCCCTCTAAAAAGACGAAGTCTTCCCGTCTGGGGACGTAGGCCGCGCGCACGGGAGCAGCGGTTTTCTGTTTTGCCATGTTATGCCGCCTCCTTTGCCGAGACGCGGATCCGCGGATCCAGGATACCGTACAGGATGTCCACCAGCAGCATGATGCCGATGTACAGCCCCGAATAGAGAATGCCGAGCGCCAGGACATAGTTATAATCCACGCCCTCGCCGGCGATGGCGTCGACCATCAGCTTGCCGATGCCGTTGATGCCATAGATTTTCTCGACCACGAGCGCGCCGGTCAGCAGGTCGACGATCAGGGGCGCGAGCACCGTCACGATCGGGATCAGGGCGTTTCGCAGCACGTGACGCCGCACTAACTTTGCGCCGTAGAGCCCCTTGGACTCGGCCAGACGCACATAGTCGCTGTCGAACACCTCGACCATCTCGTTGCGCGTAAAGCGCGAGATCGTGGACATGGTGAAGAGGCTCAGCGAGAGCGAGGGCAGAACGCTCGAGAACAGAAAGCGGTTCGCGTCGAAGAAATAGGGGAAGAACGGGATTTTATAGGAAAAGGTATACTGCAGGAAGATCAGGAACACATAGCTCGGCACGCACACGCCGATGATCGAGAACACCGTGCAGAAGCCGTCTAAAAAGCGGCCGCGGTTCAGCGCCGCCGCAATGCCGAGCAGCAGCCCGACAGCGGTGCCGATCAGGATCGCCAGCCCGCCGATGCGGAAGGAGTTGCTGACGCAGCTGCCGAGGACGGTTTTGATCGGCGCGCCGTTATAGAGACTGGTGCCCTTGCCGAAGTCGCCCTGCAGCAGCCGGCTCATATACCGGACAAACTGCACTAAAATCGGATCGTCCAGGCCGAGCTCGGCGCGCTTATTGGCGATCTGCTCGTCGCTCATGCGTTCGGAGGGGAACGGATTGCCGGGCATGATGCGCACCAGCACGAACAGCACAAAAGTGATGATCAGCAGCGTCAGCAGCGCCATGCCCACGCGCTTGAGAATATATTTGGCCATAGCCACACCCCTTTCCGGGTGATGAAAAATAGCGATATTTGCATATCGATTTTATATTGTCTGCAAGTCAAAACAAACCAGTACACACAACTTGCCTCTCCCCGCGGCGGGGAGAGGTGTCACGAAGTGACGGAGAGGGGCTGTCGGTCGTACTGCTCTGTACGTCCAACGCTGCCCGCCTTGCCGCGAATGCCATTCCCGGGCCTGCTTACGCGACGGCCCGCCAATGGCGCGGCTGCGGTGCTGCCCGGCCCACTTCATCCGCCACCGGCGGCGTGGGCCCGGCAGCCCTCTCAGGCGCATTCGCGCCAGCTCTCCCCTCTCGCTGCGCTCCGGGGCGAGCCAAGGGCAGATGTCCGTGTCTGGCACAAAGCACCGGCGAATCCGTACATCGGTGCTCACCCTCCGCGGGCGCTTCGTGAAGCGCCCCTACGCTATCCATACGCACTTTAGAACATATCAAACAGCGGAGCGGGCTTGCCCGCTCCGCTTTGATTTGCGATTTGCCGGTATCAGCCGACCGTCGCGGACTTGTAGACGCGGTTGAGAGCCACGGGGTGGAAATCGACGCCCGCCACGCCGTCGGTGATCAGGTTGGCGTTGGCCTTGGTGTACAGCGGGGCAATGACGGCCTCGTTCATGACGAGCGTCTCGGCCTCGTACATGGCGGCCCAGCGCGCGTCATAGTCGGTGACGTAGGCGCCGGTGGTGCAGTCGGCGATCAGCTGGTCATAGTCGGCGTTGCTCCAGAAGCCGTAGTTGTTGGAGTTGTCGGTGATCCACATGCCGAGATAGGTCATCGGGTCGGCGTAGTCGGGGCCCCAGCGGGTCAGAGCCACGTCATAGTTGTCGTTCTGCATCTTGTCGAGACGCTCGGCCTTGGTCATCGGCTGGAGATTGATCGTCACACCGGGGAGGTTCTCCTCCACGTCAGCCTTGATGGCCTGGGCGACCTTGGCGACCTCGTCGCCCTCGTTGTTGCCGTAGATCATCGTGAATTCGAAGCTGTCGGTTCCAAGCTCCTCGACGGCCTTTTCAAAGTACGCGGCGGCCTTGTCGGGATCAAAGGAGCAGACATCGGCGAACTTCTCCTGGTCGGCGGAGAAGTCCTCACCGGTGGTGGCGCTGGCGGCGAACTGGGGCGGAACCGCCGTGAAGGTGGCCAGCGAGCCGTCCATCACATAGTTGTCGACCAGGGACTCACGGTCGATCGCGTTGGAGATCGCCAGACGCAGGTTGGCGTTGGCCAGCATGCCGCCCTGGGCGTTCTTCTCGGTCTGGCTGAAGCTCAGATACCACATATAGCCCGCGCCGGTGACGGTGAGCTTGTCGGAGAGGGAGGCGTCCTTCTGCACGGCCTCGACCTGGCTGCCGCTGACCATGACGATGTTCAGCGTGCCGTTCTTGAACGCGGTCAGCGCGCTGTCGGACGAGCCGACGACCTGGTAGTTGATGCCGTCAAGGCTGACGCTGCCGGCGTTCCAGTAGTCGGGGTTCTTCGTGACGGACAGGCTCGCGGTGCCGGGGGTGTAGCTCGAAAGCACAAAAGCGCCGTTGGAGAGGAAGGTCTCGGGGCTGGTGCCGTAGGTGCCGTCCTCGAGGGAGTTATAGAAGCTCTCGTTGATCGGATAGAAGGTCGGGAAGTACATCAGGGACGGGAAGAAGGAGACCGGGACATCGAGCTCGACCACGAGGGTCTTGTCGTCGACGGCCGTGACACCCAGGGTGGCGGGATCGGCCTCGCCGGCGATGATCGCGGCGGCGCCCTTGATGTTGCCGATGTCGCTCATCATGTAGGAGTACTCACCGGCGTTCTTGCAGATGCGCTGCCAAGCGAAGACGAAGTCGCCCGCGGTCACGGCGTCGCCGTTGGACCACTTGGCGTCGCGCAGGTGGAAGGTATAGGTCATGCCGTCGTCGCTGAGATCATAGCTCTCGGCAATGGCGGGGATGGCCGCGCCGTCGGGGTCCATCTGCGTCAGGCCGTCGATGCAGTCGGCGATGACCTCGAAGGAGTCGCCGTCGGTGGCGAGGTCGGTGTCAAGGCTCATGACATTGGTGCTCAGCATGACGCCGATCACACCGCCGTCGGCCGAGGCCGTGACGCTGCCGGAGGCCGCGCCAAAGACCATGACGACCGCCATAAGCATGGCAAATAGCTTTTTCATTTTGTTTCATCCTTTCCGAGTGTTTGTGGCTGACGTTTTAGTGTGGTTGTACACTAAAGTGTTAGCGTAGCACAGTTTACCGCATTTTGCCGTCGGTTTCAATTCACAAAAAAACAGAAAGAAGGCAACGGCACGATGAAAACATTGGGAAAAGTGACAAAAGACAGGAAAACCAAGGGAAAGTAATCCATATTCTCCCATTATTTTTGCAGAGCTGTCTCTCCGGATGCTGTGCCGGCCAGGCCCTCGATCGTATAGCGGCCGAAAAAGCTTTTCAGCTCCTCATTAAAATCCATCCACATGGGCAGCGTCGCGCAGATCCTGGCCCTGTCGCACACCGGCGCGCCTGGGCTCAGGCAGGCAACGGCGTTGAAATCGCTCTCGGTCACCGAGATCACATCCCACGCGGTGATATCCGAGGGTTCGCGCAGCAGCTTATAGCCGCCGTTTTTCCCGCGGATCCCGCTGACGAGGCCGTTTTCGACCAGAAGCTTAATAATCGCCTCAAGATATTTTTCCGAGATGCCCTGCCGCTCGGCCACCTCCTTCAAGGGTACATAGCCGTCCTCTATATGCTGTGCCAGGTCGATCATCACGCGCAGCGCGTAGCGCCCTTTGGTAGAAACAATCATGGTATTCACCCTCCGATTTATGATAGGAACAGCTAACGTGTTCCGTACAACTCCTCACTAACCGCTAACAGTATAGCACGTAAATTACCTATTGACAAGATAGGAATTTAGCGCTACAATGCGCTTACATCAGTGCTAAGGAGTTCACAAATGAACAATACCATCTATTTGGACAACGCCGCCACGACCCGGGTCAAGAGCGAGGTCTGGTCGGCCATGCAGCCGTATTTCGAAGCTCAGTACGCCAACCCCGCCAGCAGCTACACCTCAGCCGGCGAGATCAACGCCGAGGTGGAGCGCGCGCGGCAGACGATCGCGGCCTTTCTCGGGGCTGAGGCGCGGGAGATTTACTTCACCGGCGGCGGCAGCGAATCGGACAACTGGGCGATCAAGGGTGTCGCCTCGGCGCTGAAGGCGAAGGGCAGGCACATCATCACCAGCAAGATCGAGCATCACGCGGTGCTCCGCACCTGCGAGTATCTCGAAAAGAACGGCTGCGAGGTGACCTACCTCGATGTGGACGATAAGGGCTTTGTCGATCTTGAGCAGCTCTCGGCGGCCATCCGTCCGGACACGGTGCTGATCTCCATCATGTTTGCCAACAACGAAATCGGCACGATCGAGCCCGTGAAAGAAATCTCAGCCATCGCCCACGCGCACGGCGTCCTCTTCCATACCGACGCGGTGCAGGCCTACGGACATGTGCCGATCAACGTGAATGAGCTGGGCATCGACCTGCTGAGTGTCAGCGGCCATAAGATCAACGGCCCCAAGGGCATCGGCTTCCTCTATATCCGCAACGGCGTCAGGATCGATCCGCTGATCCACGGCGGCTCGCAGGAGCGCGGCAAGCGCGCCGGGACGACCAATGTTCCCGGGATCATCGGCCTGGCCAAGGCGACGGAGCTTGCCGCGGCGACCATGGATGCGCGCAGCGAGTACGAACGCAAGCTGCGCGACCACCTGATCGAGCGCGTGGAGCAGGAGATCCCGTATGTCCGTCTCAACGGCGATCGGGAGCGGCGGCTGCCCAACAACACCAGCTTCTGTTTCCGCTTCATCGAGGGCGAATCGCTGTTGCTGCTGCTCGACCAGTTCGGTATATGCGGCTCCTCGGGCTCGGCGTGTACGTCGGGGTCGCTGGACCCCTCCCATGTCCTGCTGGCGATCGGCCTGCCGCACGAGATCGCGCACGGCTCGCTGCGCCTGACGCTCTCGGAGGAGAATACGAAGGAAGAGATCGACTGCACTGTCGATCGGCTGAAAAAGATCGTGGAGCGTCTGCGCAGTATGTCTCCGCTCTATGAGGATTTTAAGAAGAAGGAGGCCAGACAATGAGCCAGGTTACCGAGTATTCCCAAAAGGTCATGGACCATTTCATGAACCCGCGCAATGTCGGGGAGATCGAAAACGCCAGCGGCGTCGGCACGGTCGGCAACGCTAAGTGCGGCGACATCATGCGCATGTACCTCGATATCGACGAGCAGGGCATTGTCCGCGACGCGAAGTTCAAAACCTTCGGCTGCGGCGCGGCCGTGGCCACGAGCAGCATGGCGACCGAGCTGGTGCGCGGCAAGACCGTGCAGGAGGCGCTGGGCGTGACGAACCGGGCCGTGATGGAGGCGCTCGACGGGCTGCCGAAGGTGAAAATCCACTGTTCGCTGCTGGCCGAGGAGGCAATCCACGCTGCGCTGTGGGATTACGCCGAGAAGAACCATCTGACGATCGACGGTCTCAAGCCTCCGGTCAACGACATCGACGAGACCGAGGCCTTTTACGAAATGGAAAAATGATTGCCTTCCCCTTGAGGGGAAGGTGTCACGGCCCGTTCCCCGCAAGGGCCGTGACGGATGAGGTGGAGCTTACCGTCTCTGAGTTAGCATAGTACAGGCGGCAGGGGTGACACCTCATCAGTCATCCGCCTAGCGACGCGAAGATAGTCCCTTTAGGGCGAGGGATCGGCGGCTGACAGCTTCCCCTCTATGGGAAGCCATGGGCTGGCCTATCTCTTTTCATTTCTTCTAACTTAATGACATTGATTCACTACTCACTACTTTGAAAGGAGCACATATTATGTCCAAAATCTATAAAAGCGCTGTGGAGCTCATCGGGAACACCCCGCTCCTTGAACTGACAAACATTGAAAAAGCGCGCGGTCTCAAGGCCCGCGTGCTCGTGAAGCTCGAATACTTCAACCCCGCCGGCAGCGTGAAGGACCGCATCGCCAGAGCGATGATCGAGGACGCCGAGGCGACGGGAAAGCTGAAAGAGGGCTCCGTGATCATCGAGCCCACCTCCGGCAACACCGGCATCGGCCTCGCCGCCATCGCCGCGGCGAAGGGCTACCGCATCATTCTGACCATGCCCGAGACCATGAGCGTCGAGCGGCGCAACATTCTGAAGGCCTACGGCGCCGAGATCGTGCTGACCGAGGGTGCCAAGGGGATGAAAGGCGCCATTGCCAAGGCCGAGGAGCTGGCGGCGGCCACGCCGGGCAGCTTCATCCCGGGGCAGTTCACCAACCCCGTCAACCCGAAGGCCCACCGCGAGACGACCGGCCCCGAGATCTGGAACGACACCGACGGTGAGGTGGATATTTTCGTCGCTGGCGTCGGCACCGGCGGTACCGTGACCGGCACGGGCGAGTATCTGAAAAGCAAAAACAGCGCGATCCGCGTCTACGCGGTCGAGCCCGCCACCTCTCCGGTGCTGTCCGAGGGCAAGGCCGGCGCCCACAAGATCCAGGGCATCGGCGCGGGCTTTGTGCCGGATGTGCTGAACACGGCGGTCTATGACGCGGTGATCCCTGTGCAGAACGAGGACGCCTTTGAGACGGCGAAGCTGCTCACCAAGACCGAGGGCATTTCGACCGGCATCTCCTCGGGCGCGGCACTCTGGGCGGCGCTGCAGCTGGCCGAGAAGGAGGAGAACGCCGGCAAGACCATCGTCGCCCTCCTGCCCGACAGCGGCGACAGGTATTACTCCACCGCGCTGTTTGCGTGATCGTCAGGTAATATACGGGTTTTAGGCGTAGGGGCCGACGCCCCCGGCGGCCCTTACGGAAATATAGGAGTATTCTCAGAATGTATATAAACAGCGGATTTCCCCAATCAAACGGGAAATCCGCTGTTTGTCATTTAGTTGCAAGAGAATATTCACGCCAGGCGGCTGCCGGCGGGGACATCGTCCGGGAGCGTCAGCAGGTGCAGCTCCTCCTTGCCGTCGACCTCGCGGACGGCGGAGAGCAGCATGCCGTTCGAGTCAAGACCCATCATCTTGCGCGGCGGCAGGTTCACGATCGCGACGACCGTCTTGCCGATGAGCGTCTCGGGCTCGTAGAACTCATGGATGCCCGAGAGGATCTGGCGCGGCGTGCCGCTGCCGTCGTCGAGCGAGAAGCAAAGCAGCTTTTTCGACTTTTTCACGGCCGTGCAGTCGAGCACCTTGCACACGCGCATATCGTTTTTTGCAAACTCGTCGATCGTGACCTCGGGCAGGACAGGCTCAACCTTGATCTGCGGCCCCTTCGCCTTGCGCTCGAGTTCCTCGAGCTCGGCGATGGCCTTGGCCGCGTCAATGCGCGGGAAGAGCGTCTCGCCCTTGTGGACCGAGACCGTGCGCGGCAGCACGCCGAAGAGTCCGGCCTTATCCCAGGCGCGGTCAGCAGGCGCGGCACCGATCTGCGCGAAGGCCTTGTCGCAGCTCTCGGGCATGAAGGGCGTCAGCATGATCAGGGCATTGCGCAGCGCCTCGACCAGGTGGTAGAGGACGGCGGCCAGGCGCGGCCTGTTGCTCTCGTCCTTCGCGAGCGCCCAGGGGGCCGTCTCGTCGATGTATTTGTTGGCGCGCTGGATCAGCCGGAAGGCCTCCTCAAGCGCGAGGTGCAGCTGGAAGGCGTCCATCTGACGGGCATAGGCCGCGGCCGTGTCGGCCATCAGCTGCTCAAGCTCGCCGTCCGGCTCGGCGCTCAGCTGCTCGGCAGGCAGCCGGCCGCCGAAGTATTTCTCGACCATGGCCGTCGTGCGGGAGACGAGGTTGCCGAGGTCGTTGGCGAGGTCGGTGTTGATCGTGGAGATCAGCAGCTCATTCGAGAAATTGCCGTCCGAGCCGAAGGGGAAGGTGCGCAGCAGGAAGAAGCGCAGCGCGTCCACGCCGAACATCCCGGCCAGCAGATAGGGATCGACCACGTTGCCCTTGGATTTGGACATCTTGCCGCCGTCGATCACAAGCCAGCCGTGGCCGTAGACCTTTTTCGGCAGCGGCAGCTCCATGCTCATCAGCATGGCGGGCCAGATGATCGAGTGGAAGCGGACGATCTCCTTGCCGACGATATGCACGTCGGCCGGCCAGAACTTGTCAAAGTCGTTGTATTTGTCATTTAAGAAGCCCAGCGCCGTGCAGTAGTTGAACAGCGCGTCGACCCAGACATAGACGACATGGCCGGGGTCAAAGTCCACCGGGATGCCCCAGGTGAAGCTGGTGCGCGAGACGCACAGGTCCTCAAGACCCGGC
>CACXDT010000180.1 GCA_902766405.1 Oscillospiraceae bacterium | reverse complement strand
TTGCGCGAAATTGCCCAACTTATTCACAAATATAATAGATTGAGCCGCACGGGGCGGCATATTTGCCGCCCCTACGGCCGGAATGGATTTTTTTCACAGCCCCTTAATACCCATACCGGACATGCAGATCATTGATCAAACGCGGCCCACAGGAAGGCCTCGACCTCTCCCAGGAACGTGTCCGTATACAGGCGGTCGTCCGCGTGCTTGCACTGAGGAACCAGCTTCAGAGTCACAGCTTCACCGTTCGCCTTCAGCGCCTCATAGAGCTCCACCGACTGCAGCTGGGAGACGGTGATATCGGCGTCGCCGTGGACCAGCAGCGAGCACATACCGGGATTGCCGTTTTCCTGTCTCTCCGCGCGGTGCAGGGGGCTTGCCTCGCGTGTTTCGGCGTCGCCCCAATCGGCGTAGGCCTTTCGCAGCCACAGCTCCTCGAGACTGCCGTATTCCCCGAGCACAGCATTGGCCCAGCCGTTGGCGACAGTCGGGATCCAGGAAACCAGACCTTCCTCAGCGAAGTTATGGCGCTGCGTGACGAAGTCGATACAGCCGTAATAATCGACCAGCGCGTCGAAAGCAGGCAGATCGAAGCGCACTTCTGCCGATTCCCCGAGACACAGGGTGTCGGAATAGGCCTCCGGCGCGGACAGCGCGCACATGCAGGCCAGATATCCGCCGGCGGATTCCCCCCAGACCGCAACGCGCTCAGCGTCGATGCCATAGGTCTCTGCATGGCGGCAAAGGAATCGCACCGCCGCCTTCACGTCGCAGATCGCTGCGGGGAAAGGGGCTTGCGTGGACAGGCGGTAGTTGACGCTGGCGCAGGCAAAGCCGTGATCGCGGAAATAGCGATACATGAACTGCGCCTGACGCGACTGGGCGTCGTTGAAGGCAAAGCCGCCGCCATGGATCAGCACGAAGAGCGGCGCGGGCTCTGCCGTGTCGGGCACATAGAGGTCAACGTACTGTGCCTCGGAATCCGACGCGTAAGCCAGGTGTTCATAGCTCCTGCCGCCGCTCCATGCTGTCGATGTATCCAGCGGAAGCGTCGGGGAAAAGACGTTGCACCAGACCTGCCGTACCGTATAGCGGTTCAAAATCAGTACGAGCGCGAGGACCAGCAGCAGCGCCAACAGGATCAGACGCCCGGTCGGTTTTCTTTTTTGCTTTTGCATCGTTCCGTCTCCTCAAAAAATTTTCTGCAGGAAGTTATACAGAGACAGGTGCCAGTGGCCGATCGCGTGATAGCGCATGGGGAAAATATCGAAGCTGGTGTTGACCCCCTCGACAAGGCGCGGCTCCAGCTCACACAGCATGCGATATCCCGGCACCATATAGGGTGTGGCAAAGTCAAAATTGCCGGTCGTGGCATACAGATAACGGATCGTGAGATCTCGCTGGCCCTCTGTCTGGATCGTCTCGCGTATATGCGCCTCAGAGGTACGGAACGAGCTGAACAGGCCGAAATACGAAAAGTAATCCAGACTGCCGCAGAGCACGGAGTTGCCTGTCGTGACCGCACCGCGGGAGAGGCCGGCGAAAGCGCGGTGCTCCCGGCTGGCCGTAAAGCCGGCGTCGTCTGCGGTTTCAGCCCAGGTGGCATACTTCGTCTCCACGGCCGGCATCAGATCGTTTCGCAGCTCCTCGCGGAAGGAGAAGGTCAGAATATCCAGGCTGCTGTCTTTGCCGTCGTCCTCCACGTAAAAGGTCGGGGTGACCACGATCAGCGGCTCGATCTCTCCCATGGCGATCATACGGTCGAGCATGATCTTATTGTAAGCGTGGGTTTGCAGCCAGTAGTTTTCATCGTCCCCGGTGCCGTGCATCAGATAGAGGATGTTGTACCGCTGCTGCGCGTCATAGCCATAAGGCAGATAGACCAGCGCGCGTTTCGTCACCGGACGAGCGTCGGTGGCATAAGCCTTTGTCTGATAGACCAGCTCCTCCAGTGTTCCCGCTTCCGCGATCTCACCGGTGTCAAAGCGCGCGGGCACCGCCCAGACAGCACGTCTGGCATGGCCGTCCCACTGTCTGTCCCGGTCAACATTGCTTTTCCATACGGCTCCGACGCTTACAACGACAAGCAGGGTCAGGGCCAGCGGCAGCCAGGGCAGCTTTCCCGGCTTTTCTTTTTTCCACAGCATCCAGCCGGTTCCGAGGACGGCCCAGGCTGCGCCGATCAGGCCCTGCACGAGAACCAGCACGGCAAAATGCGTGGTTTCGCCGTAATTCAGAAAGCTGTTGAGTACAAAGCCGCCGACTGCGACGGTCAGCAGCAGGAACGGCATCCTCCCCCGCCAGGCGGCCCAGGCCATAAAGACAATCAGCAGCTCCGACAGCAGCGCCGTCAGCGCCATGCCGGCAAGGCCCAGCGTGAGATATTTGCCGGTCTGCACAAGGCCGAGCAGCGACAGCGCAGCAAAAACCCCAAGCCCGATCCGGTCAACGCTCCCATGGTTATCCGTTTCTTTCATGGCATCGTACCTCCCTGTTATTCTGTGAGCAGTTCAAAGCGGCAGACGGCGCAGCTCCTCTACGCCTTTCAACCGTCTGACAATACGGCGGCAGCATCAAGCTGCCGCCGTATTGTGGAAAAACGGTCTCGCTTTCTTTCTGTGAGCCCCCGCTGCCTATCACAAATGCTGTTCGGCTCAGCCGAACATGCTCAGCAGAAATCCGGCCGCGATGGCCGAACCGATGACGCCGGCCACGTTCGGGCCCATGGCGTGCATCAGCAGGAAGTTGGTCTTGTTGTACTTGCGGCCCACATCCTGGGAGACGCGGGCGGCCATCGGCACCGCGGACACGCCTGCCGAGCCGATCAGCGGGTTGATCTTGCCGCCGGAGGTCTTGTACATCACGATACCGCCAGCCAGTCCGCCGGCCGTGGAGATCGAGAAGGCGACCAGGCCGAGGAAGATGATCTTGATCGTGTCGAGATTCAGGAAATTCTGCGCGACCATTGTGGCGCCGACCGAGGTGCCGAGGAAGATCGTGATGATGTTCATGAGCGCGTTCTGCACGGTGTCGGACAGGCGCTCGGTCACGCCGGTCTCGCGGAAGAGGTTGCCGAGCATCAGGCAGCCGATCAGTGGGGCGGTGGAGGGCAGCAGCAGGATGACAAAGGTGGCAACGACGATCGGGAAAACGATCTTCTCGGCCTTCGAGACCTCGCGGCTCTGCACCATCTTGACCTTGCGCATTTTATCGGTGGTCATCAGCTTCATGATCGGGGGCTGGATCATCGGGATCAGCGCCATGTAGGAATAGGCGGCGATCGCGATCGGCCCGAGCAGCTCGGGGGCCAGCTTGGTCGTCAGGTAGATTGCCGTGGGGCCGTCCGCGCCGCCGATAATGCCGATCGAGGCGGCCTGCGGGCCGGTGAAGCCCAGAAGGACCGCGCCGAAGAAGGCCACGAACACGCCCAGCTGCGCCGCCGCGCCGAGCAGCAGGCTCTTGGGGTTCGACAGAAGCGGGCCGAAGTCGG
>CACXDT010000179.1 GCA_902766405.1 Oscillospiraceae bacterium | reverse complement strand
GTCGTGCTGGCCGCCTGCAGCTCCGCCTCACGCAGCTTGTCATAGACCATGCTGTCATAGCGGTTCTGCTCGTAGCTCTCCATGCTCATGACAACGAGGGAGCCGACGCCGTTTTTTGTCAGGAAGATCGGTTCACCGCTGAGCTGAGCGTCTTTCGTAATCTCGGCAAAATGATTTCTCAGATCGGAAACAGGACGAATATTCGGCATATCGCCACCTCCTTGCTTAGCGTTATTATATGCATAATTGCGCTAATTGTCAACAGGGCATGTACACGATATGCGTCAGGACGCGGTGCTCTCCTCGGGGACGGGGAGGCACAGATTCAGGTGAAAAATGCCGTCCTCGGTCTGAAAGCTCATGAGACCGCCGTATTTCTCGACCACATAGCGGATTGAGCGCATCCCGTAGCTGTGACGGGAGGGGGCGTCTTTTGAGATCCCGGACGGGTCGTGCCTGTGCGCCCCTGAAACAATACCGAAAAAACGTGCGCCGCAGTTTCAAACTGCGGCGCGTTTGCCAATTTTCGGATTACTTGGCTTCCCACAGCACCATATCGCCGAGGACGATGCGCTGCACGTCGTTGATGTCGATCGCGCGGGCCCAGTTGCAGCAGAGGTTCACCACGCCGCTTTCATAGGGCGTGGTCAGCGCGCCGCCGGTCGAGAATACCGAGCCGTCCGAGAAGATGATCTGTCCCTCGATACAGACCTTGTCCTCTAAGAGGCTGTAGGGCCGGTAGGCGTCCCAGTCAGCTTCCGGAGTGTGGAAGGCGGCGGCCTCACAGGATCTGCGGGCCGATCTTACACATGAATTTGAAAAAACCGGCATAGCCTGTCAAATCGAAGCTATGCCGGTTTAATTTGGAGTCAGAAACCCCGCTTACTTCTGCTCGATATGGACGTTCAGGTGTTCGTAAGTCATGGCGATGCCGTTGCGCTGGAAGCTCTCGCGGACGTGCTCGTTCATGTCAAAATAGACATCCCAATAGTCGCCGTTTTTGACCCAGAGACGCACCACATAGTCGATGCAGCTCGACTTATAGGCGCTCAGGCGAATGAAGGGGGCGGGGTCGCGCAGAATGCGGCTGTCCTGATCGACAACCTCCTGGATCGCGGCCTTGACCGCCTCGGTTTCGGCCTCGTAGGCGGTCGAGAAGGTCATGTCCACGCGGCGCAGGGGCTCGCGGCTGTAGTTGTAGATCGTGCTGCCGGTGATCTCGCTGTTGGGGATGCTGATGTTGACATTGTCCACCGTGTCCATCGTCGTGTAAAACAGTCCGACGGTTTTGACAATGCCGCTCTTGCCGGCGGCCTCGACAAAGTTGCCGGAAGCGAAGGGCTTTGTGATCAGCAGCGTTACGCCGGAGAAAAGGTTGGAGAGGATATTCTGCACCGACAGGGACAAAGCCAGACCTGCGATGCTGACCACGGCGACGAGAGAGGTCGTGTCGATGCCGAGAGCGTTCGCGACGATGATGACAGCGACTACCCAGAGGAGAATATAGATGGCGTTGCGCAGGAAGCCCTTGATGGTGCCATCCAGACGAATGGAGGGATTGCCCATCAGCTTATCCACCAGCTTCATCGCAAGCTTGATCGCGATAAAGCAGACGAGGAAGGAGAGCAGGGCCGAGAACAGGGTGGATAGTGCCATGTCGCCGACGGACACTTTCCCAAGAGCGCTGAGATCTACGGTTGTCATGGTGCATTCATTCCTTTCATTATGATTAATTCAGGTGTCGGCTTATGGAGCTGCCGTAGGGGCGCTTTCCCTAAAGGGACTACCTCGCTTCGCTCAGGTCGCAGAAGCGCCCGGCGGTGAGCAAGACATTGAATGCGCTTCGCCTGGGCAAATTCGCATGACAGGGCTTGTACTGCACGGGCCGTTCGTGCATGGTGCCCTTCATGGGTAAACGGCCCCTACGATGATGAAACAGGGCGGATATAAGCCAAAATCTGATTTTCAACAAAATGCGTTCTATTTGCTTTTTCCGAGATAGCCCTCTAAAATCAGACTGGCGGCCACGGCGTCCACCGTGCGGCGGTGGATTTTTTCCCGCTTTCCGGCGGCGTGCAGGATGGCGTGCGCCTCGATGCTGCTGCGGCGCTCGTCCCAGAGCACGACAGGCAGGCCGCTCTCTTTGATCAGCAGCTCGCGGAACTGCCGGCTTTTCTCGGCGCGCGGCCCCTCGCTGCCGTCCATGTTCTTCGGCAGGCCGAGCACCAGCGTGCCGACCTCGCGGCGTCTGGCCTCCTCGGCAATGCGTATGGCAGCGCGCTCCATGTTCCACTCCTCCATGGTCCAGGCCTCGCCGACGAGCGTGCCCGTCAGGTCCGACACGGCCAGCCCGATGCGCGCGTCGCCGAAATCAATTCCCATCGTCCGCATGGCGCACCTCCCATCCAAAGCAGCCGCGGATCTCCCCGGCCATATACAAGCTGCCGACCGCGCAGACCATGCCGTCCGCGCCGGCCCAATCGATCGAGCGCGTCACGCCGTCCCGGATCGTGTCGCAGACGGCGACGTGCTTGCCGGTTTTTTCAAAAAGCGCGGCCAGCTCCGGCGCGGGCAGGGCGCGCTCACTCTCGGGCGTCACGCAGACAAAGGCGTCCCCCGCCGGGGCGAGGATACGAGCCATGCTCTCATAGTCCTTGTCGCGCAGCACGCCGAGCAGCAGCACCCGGCGCGTGTCGGGAAAGTAATTTTGCAGGTTTTCTACGGTCGTCTCGACGCACTGGGGGTTGTGGCCGCCGTCAACGATGAAGGCGGGCGAGTCGGACACCAGCTCGAAGCGGGCGGGCCAGGCCGCGGCGTAGAGCCCGTGCTCCACGTCCTCCGGTTCGACCTGCCAGCCGCGGCGGCGCAGCACGTCCATCAGCTCGATCACGACCGCCGCGTTGCGGCGCTGATTGGCGCCGAGCAGACTGATTGCGTAGGGCGCGCCGCGGTAGGTGAATACCTGCCCCTCGAGCGTGTCAAATTCGACCGCGAGCTGCGAGAAGTCCGCGATATGGAGCGCCGCGCCCAGCTCCTCGCAGCGGCGGCGGACGACTTCCGTCACGGCTTCGGACTGCTGATAGAGCACGACCTCGCAGCCCGGCTTGATGATCCCGGCCTTCTCCGCGGCGATCTGCTCCACGGTATTGCCGAGGATCGCCGTGTGGTCAAGCCCGATGTTCATGATCACGCAGGCCTCCGGCGCGTCGATCGCGTTCGTGGCGTCCAGACGGCCGCCCAGGCCGACCTCGAGCACGACAAGCTCACAGCGCTCTCGCGCAAACCACAGCAGCGCCGCGGCGGTCATCAGCTCAAACTCGGTGGGGTGGTCGTCCATGGCCTCGGCCTGGGGCTTCACGAGCGATACGATGTCCACGAGGTCAGCGTCGGGGATCTCGACGCCGTTGATCTGCATCCGCTCGTTGAAGCGGCTGAGATAGGGCGAGGTGAAAAGCCCCGTCCGATACCCGGCGGCCTTGAGCACCGAGGCCGTCATCGCCGCGCAGCTGCCCTTGCCGTTTGTGCCCGCAATGTGGACAAATTTCAGTCGCTTCTGGGGGTCGCCCAGGCGCGCGAGCAGCTCGGTGATGCGCCCCAGCCCCGGCTTCGAGCCGAACCACTGCAGACCGTCAATATAGGCGAGCGCCTCCTGATAGGTCATCGCTTTTGCCTCCCATATAATGTAGGGGCGGCTAATAGCCGCCCGGCGGAGAAATACAATAAATAATAGGAAAAGCTGGGCGAATCCGTATGATTGAACGAGCTCGCCCAACTTTTTTGCGTTTCTTCAATTGTACCGCACGGGCGGCTAATAGCCGCCCCTACGGCATGATCAGAGCCTCCCAATCAGTACGCGACGCCCCAGTAGACCTCGCACTTGGCGGGCTTTCCGCAGACCGGGCAGACATCGTCGAGATGCTCCTGCTTAAAGGGAATGCAGCGGGAGGACATGCCGGCCTTTTCCTTCATCGCAAGCTCGCAGTCGAGCTCGCCGCACCACATGGTCTTGATGAAACCGCCGTTTTTCTCCTGCAGCTCCTTCGCCTCGTCGAGCGTGTGGGCGACATAGGTGTGCTCCTCGAGATTGCGCTTGGCCTTTTCAAAGAGGCCGTTGTGCACAGCGTCGAGCAGCTCGCCGGCCTTCTGCTCCAGCTCGTCGAGCGAGACGGCGGTCTTCTCGCGATTGTCGCGGCGAACCATCACGCAGCTGTTGTTTTCAATATCACGGGGGCCGATCTCGACGCGCAGGGGCACGCCCTTCATCTCGTACTCGGCGCACTTCCAGCCCATGCTGTTGTCGCTCAGGTCGATCTTCGCGCGGTAACCCGCGGCGTTCAGACGGTCGCAGAGCGCCTGGGCCTTCTCGGCCACACCGGGCTTGTGGGCGGCCACGGGCACCACGATCAGCTGCGTCGGGGCCACCTTCGGGGGCAGGACGAGACCGTTGTTGTCGCCGTGGGTCATGATGATGCCGCCGATCAGACGGGTGGAGACGCCCCAGGAGGTCTGGAAGGGGTTGACGCGCTGGTTGTTTTTATCGGTAAAGGTGATGTCGAAGGCGCGGGCAAAGCCGTCGCCGAAATAGTGGCTGGTGCCGGCCTGCAGGGCCTTGCGGTCGTGCATCATGCACTCGATGGCATAGGTGGCCTCGGCGCCGTTGAACTTCTCCTTATCGGTCTTGCGGCCGCGGGTGACGGGCATCGCCAGCACGTTTTCGCAGAAGTCGGCGTAGACGTTCAGCATGCGCTGGGTGTAGGCCTCGGCCTCCTCGGCGGTGGCGTGCATCGTGTGGCCCTCCTGCCACAGGAATTCGCGGTGGCGCAGGAAGGGACGGCTGGACTTCTCCCAGCGCAGCACGCTGCACCACTGGTTGTAGCACTTGGGCAGATCGCGGTGGGAGTGGATGATGTTGTGGAAATGTTCGCAGAAGAGCGTCTCCGACGTGGGGCGCACGCAGTAGCGCTCCTCGAGCGGCTCGCTGCCGCCCACCGTGACCCAAGCGCACTCGGGGGCAAAGCCCTCGACGTGGTCCTTCTCGCGCTGCAGCAGGCTCTCGGGGATCAGCAGCGGCATATATACGTTTTCAACGCCGCATTTTTTGAACTCGGCGTCCAGGATCTTCTGCATATTCTCCCAGATGGCGTAGCCATAGGGGCGATAGATGAAAACACCCTTGATGGAGGAGTAGTCGATCAGCTCCGCCTTGCGGCACACGTCGGTGAACCACTGGGCAAAGTCGACCTCCATATCGGTGATCTGCTCGACTTTTTTATCGTTGGCCATTGTCATACCTCTCTTAAAGCATCGCGGCGGGATGCCGCATTGATTCTATTATTATAAGCTGGATATGTGCCCCCGTCAAGCGAGATTTCGCACTTTGGAACGCAGAAAAATGTGTTTTAAGGCCTTGACAATTCTGAGAAAATCGCTATAATAATAAAGCCTGTCCACGGGACGGGTATATCCTTGCTCCCACCTGAGCGTGGGGGCCAGAGACCAAAAGGAGGTGCAACCATGGCAAAAGCAAGCGAAAAGTATGAAGTGATGTATATCATCACCCCCAACTTCAGCGAGGAGGAAACCGCCGCTGTTGTTGAGAAGTTCAAGGCTCTTGTGGAGGCAAATGGTACGCTGGAGGAGCTGGAGGAGATGGGTAAGCGCAAGCTCGCTTACGAGATCAACTACCTGACCGAAGGCTACTACGTGCTGATGAAGTTCACCAGCGGCCCCGAGTTCCCCGCAGAGCTTGACCGTATCCTCGGAATCACCGACGGCATTCTGCGTCGCCTGATCACCCTGCGCGCAGAGTAAGGAGAGGCTGCCAATGCTCAACCACATTGTCATTATGGGTCGTCTGACCCGTGACCCTGAGCTGAGGTACACCCAGAGCAACACCCCGGTCGCCGGCTTCACGGTGGCCGTGGACCGCGATTTCGGCGGCCGCGACGGCGGCGAAAAGCAGACCGATTTTATCGACTGCACCGCTTGGCGTCAGACCGGCGAGTTCGTCAGCAAATACTTCCACAAGGGCAGCATGATCGTCGTTTCCGGACGGCTACAGTCCCGCAAGTGGGAGGATCGCGACGGCAACAAGCGCACCAACTGGGAAATCAATGTTGACAACGTGTACTTTGGCGAGAGCCGCCGTGACAGCAGCGCCGGCGACAATTCCTACAGCCGCAGCACCGACAGCTATAGCCGCAGTACTGACAGCTACAGCGGCCAGGCCTACAGCGCGCCGAGCCGGAACGCCGCGCCCGCCAGCCAGGCCGGCGGCTTTGAAGATCTCGGTGACGACGACGGCGAGCTGCCGTTCTGATCCAGTCCCTGACGCGCCAAGGGCGCTGTCAGACGCAGAAAAGTGCCTGACAAAAGACTGGTACTAAATATTATTTAAGGAGGATACCGCTTTGGCTTTCGATAAGAACAACCCCAAGAACCGCAAACGCCGCAAGGTTTGCCAGTTCTGCGTGGATAAGGCCACGTACATCGATTACAAGGATACTGCCAAGCTCCGCCGCTTCCTGTCCGAGCGCGGCAAGATCCTGCCCCGCCGCACCACCGGTGTGTGCGCCATGCATCAGCGCGAACTGACCGAGGCGATCAAGCGCTCCCGCCAGATCGCCCTTCTGCCCTACGTGCTGGATTAAGGCTTTATCAAATAACACCCGGCGCTTAAGGGCGGGGGTCGTAAGACAGTTTATTTTGTTTTGCAGGGACGGCATGACTTACGAGTCATGCCGTTTCCTGTTTCATCAGTTCATCCAGCGGGATAAGCCCAAACAGATCGTAGCAGATCTGAATAATTGTATATAGGTTTGTGGCAATAGAAAGTGTACCCAAACTACTGCCACGCGCCGGTTTTTAGATACCGCCTTGCTTTTTCATGGGCATTGTCAACGATTTTCTGGTCAAAGCCGATGAGCTGCAGAAGATTGATCGCATTTCGGGTGGTCGCTTTTCCCTCGCGTATCACATTGATATGCCTTATAAACAGAGTAGAAGCTGACGATGGCAACCATAATGAGAAATTCATACAAAGACCACTTTTATTCTGTTTTGACACTTTTCCAAAAAACTTATCTGTTCCCTGGAGAAAAAACGCCATCTTGTGGCAACAAACGTAGCTCTTGTATTTATACACCATAGTGTCTTAGAGTTGTGCGCAATATCATTTTATCACTTTGAACTCTATTACGAGCATGAGGTGTGAAAACAAATATCCACAATTGAATATATCAAAAATGCAAAACAAACTGCATCAAAAACGCAAACCGCGCATTGACTTAATAATAGGACTTGGATATAATACAGTCAGAGTATTTCTGTTGGAGGGGATGACTATGCCGGAATATCTGCCGAGAATAGTCGACAACGAGCTTGCTCTGCGGCTCGAAGCATTTGGCGCAACATTGATTGTGGGGCCGAAATGGTGCGGAAAAACTACAACTGGAGAGCAGCAAGCGAAAAGCATTTTGCGGATGCAGGATCCCGACCGCAGAGAGGGGTATATGGCCACAGCCAATACTAAGCCCTCTTTGCTCCTGCGCGGAGAAAACCCACGTCTGATTGACGAGTGGCAGGTCGCTCCCGTACTGTGGGATGCCGTGCGTACG
>CACXDT010000178.1 GCA_902766405.1 Oscillospiraceae bacterium | reverse complement strand
CGACCTTCTTTCGCCGCGTGAAAATCTATGAGCAAGCTTTCTCTAAAACGTCCAATTAATGCATAAAAATGCAGAACAGGTATCAAAAAGCGTACTTTTTGATACCTGTTTTTTGTTACCCTAGCATAGTCATTATAGCACATGCTTTGTTAAAAAGCAACACCATATTTGAAACTTTTTACAAATTGTAACCTTTGGGCCGCCCTTTCTTATCTTTGTAAAAAAGTACACTTTTTGACAGTTCCCATCTGCCCGCCTGGGTGGAACGGGAAAAGGAAGGGCTGTACCGTGGCAAGGACAAAGAAAAAGCGGCGGCCGGCTATGGACTGGGAGGACTGGTATCTGCTGGCCGCGCGCTATTACGAGGAGCACCGCGACCTGCTGGTTCCCCGGGACTATGTCTGTCCCGCGGGCGAAAAGCTGGGCCGCTGGATCGAACGCCAGCGCGCCAAATACAACCGCGTCCCCTCGGTCGTCGGCAATCTGGACGGCGTGCAGATCGATTATCTCAACCAGATCGGCATGGTCTGGAAGTTGGAGACCCGGCGCGGCTGGGAGGAATGGCTGCGCCTGCTGGACGCCTACGCGAAAGAGCACGGCAACATCGACGTGCCCCACACCTGTGAATACGGCGGCGCGGGACTCGGCGACTGGCTGGCCAAGCGGCGGCTGGACTACGCCGCGGGTGCATTGACCGAGCAGGAAATACAGGCTCTGGAAGCACGAGGCGTGAACTGGGCCTTACAGCCCAGGCAGCGCAGCTGGGACGACTGGTTCGCCGACGCCGAACGCTATTACCGCGCCCACGGGCATCTGATGGTGCATCTGGACGATCTGACCCCGGACGGCGCCAGGTTAGGCTATTGGATCTATAAGCAGCGCGACATCTACATGGGCCGAAAGCCCGGCCAGACGCTGACGCGGGAGCAGATCGACCGGCTCAACGGCATCGGCATGGTGTGGGAGCCGCTCGCCGCCCGCTCGGACGCCTGGGAGCGCATGTACGGGTATATCGCCGCCTATCAGGCCGAGAATCAGCGTCTCCCGCTCTGGCCGCGCGGACTGAAAAGCCCGGACGGCCGCTCGATGAGCGGCTGGATCGGCACGCAGCGGCAGAACCTGGCCGAGGGAAAGCTTCCCGCCGACAGGGTCACCAAGCTGGCCAAACTGGGCATTGTGCCGGCCACATCGAGGGTTGGCTGATATGCCTTCCCCTCGAGGGCATTGTAGTCCTGCATTGCCGCGCGTATCCACCGCTGTCATACGCCATGCCCCTTGCCTCTCGTAAGCGGCGGGGAGAGGTGTCACGAAGTGACGGAGAGGGGCCGCGCGCCCGGCGCCGCATTTGCCCCTCTCAGGCGCTATCGCGCCAGCTCTCCCCTCGCGCAAGCGCGGGGGCGAGCCAAGCAACACCGTTTTTAAGGCCATTCCCGGTGGCCTTGAAATAAACCGGCTCTATGCCGCGATACCATTGACGCGGCGTGAGCTGAAACCTATTCTGCGATTCTATATTATAAGGAGGATAAAAACTTGAAAAAGAACAACCGTGGTTTTACTCTCGCAGAGCTCCTGATCGTCGTCGCGATCATCGCTGTCCTTGTCGCTATTGCGATTCCCGTGTTTACCAGCCAGCTGGAGAAGGCCCGTGAGGCGACTGACCTCAGCAATATTCGTTCTGCGTATGCAGAAGTTACAACCGCTATTTTGATGGGAGATTTGGATAAGGATACTAACACTGTTAAGGTTGCAGACGACCTTTCTGTTACCGGCAAGGTCGACGCCAACGCTGACTTTGTTATCTCTATTGCTAATTTCCCGATGCAGCAGAAGCAGACTAATTGGCAAACCACTGATCCCCAAATTGCTGGCAAAGTAATTCAGCAGACTACATACACCGTTGGAGATACTACGACTCTGTATTTGCAGTTTAAGCACGCCGATGATGGTGATGTTCTTTTGAAAGCTTGGAGCGTCGGCACTGCCATTTCTTGACACCCAATCCACCCCCGCCTCCTCACCTCTCCGGGAAGGGATGAGGGCGGCGGTATTCCCGGAAATAAGGCTCCTCCGCTGCAACATGCGGAGGGGTCTTTTCTTGCATCCTGTGACCAATTCCCGCGACGATCCCGGTCTGCTCTGTAGGGGCCGGCGTCCCCGACGGCCCGCGCGGAACAAGCTTATTTGTGCACAAATCCCCGGCGAACACGCATATTTGTACGTATTCCCCAGGGATTTGTGCAAATAGTTACGTTCCCCAGTTAGGCCGCCGAGGGCGTCGACCCCTTGTGAAAAAGGAACGGAGTAGCGAAACACTCACTCGTAACTGTCTTGATCAGAGCCAAGAGAAGCTCGCATGATAACTGTCTCATTCAGGGCTGAGATACACCCGCTGTTAAGCATTTATATTATATGCGGTAAACAGCAGTTTCGTCAAGAGCTTGCTTTGAAAGTTTACAAATCATTATGGAACAAGCGTCATCTCCGTAATGGCCGCCCTGTATCGTTCGCCTCCACAGCTCGTGATTCCCTACTGCGTCACACGCCAGCTCTTGCCGTCGCTGACAGCGGTGACGGGGCCGTCGGCGGTAAGAAAAGTCTCGATGCCGCGCTTGTCCAGCTCGGCAAGGGTTTTCTCGTCATACGCTGACGCGCAGCTCACGGCAAAGCGCGGCTGCAGCTTATCGAGCAGCTTGCCGGTGTTGCTCTCGCTGCGGCCGTGGTGCGGGAGCTTGAGCAGCTCGCAGCCGAGCTCATAGCCCAGCAGCTCGCGGATCTCCTTTTTCTCGGCGTCGCCCGGCAGCAGGAAGCGGCTCTCGCCATATGCGCCGTACAGCAGCAGCGAGGCGTTGTTCGAGTCCTTCGCGCCGAGCGTTTGCTCCTGCGGCGGGTAAACCGTATAGTCCACGCCGCCGACCGTGAGCCGCGTCTCCCCGGCAATGATCTCGGCCGTCAGTCCCTTATGCTCGAGCGCGGCGAAAAAGGCGTCGATCTCGCGCGAGGACTTGCCCTCGGGCAGGTACGAGGTATAGACGGCGCCGACCGGGAAGTTCTGGAGCACGGCGGCCATCCCGCCGACATGGTCCTGGTCGAAGTGGCTGAGAAACACGGCGTCGAGCGTTTTGACGCCGCGGCCCTTCAGAAAGGCCAGCACCCGCGGCGCCGAGGCGGCCTCGGCCGCGTCCACAAGCACGTTCGTATCGCCGCACTGGATCAGGATGCAGTCGGCCTCGCCCACATCGGCAAACGAGACCGTCAGCTGCTCCTCCTCCGCAAAAGCGCAGGGCGCTGCCGTGCCGAAGCACAGCAGCGCCAGCAGCGCGCCGAGCAGCGCGCGTATCGGTTTCATTGGTTTCCCCTCCGCGCCTCGCGCTCGCGCCGGCGGCGGGCCGCCTCCCGCTGGCGGCGGCGGAACTCGCTGCGCTGCGCGGCGATCGAGAAGATCGAGGTCAGCAGCGCGGCCGCGACCCAGACGCTCAGCACGATTTTGGTATAGCTGTGGTTGATGAAGCCCGCGTAGGGGTTGAAGAAGACCTCGATCACAAGGAAGGTCAGGATCATGCCGGCGCAGATGATGTTGACATGCGCCGCGGTCGTCTGGAGCAGATTCAACAGCTTTTTCATGCTCAGCCCTCCTTGGCCACGGTGTCGGGCACGGGATTGTCGGTGATATAGAGGATATCGGTCACGGTGCGGTTCGGCTCGTAGGGCGAGCCGCAGCTGATCGTCTCGCCGCCGAAGATCATATGGCTCGAGCCGCCGCCGTCGAGGTTATAGGCGCAGCGCATGCCCATCGACTCGGCCAGCGCGGCCAGCTGGTCGAGATTCACGCCCGTGTTGTTGCCGCTGCGGCCGTCCACGGTGACGAAGGCATAGTGCCCCGGCTCGTAGTAGCCCAGGAAGGTGCGGGGGTTATAGACGTTCGTGTCGTAGTTGAGCGGCAGAGCGTGCCCCTCGCTGTCCAGCAGGGCCGGGCCGAAGCACCAGGCGTGCCAGGCGCCCCGGTCGAGCGCGGCCTGAATATCATAATCGTCGCCGGGCTGATTAAAGCGCTTCCAATAGGTCTCCATGGTGCCGTCGTAGTAGAGGACGCACACCGAGAACTCGGGGTCGGACTCGAAGAACAGGCCGTTGCGCACGACCACGTCCCCGGCGTTTGAGAAGCCCGCGAAGTCGCCGTTGATGGCACAGACGGCGTTCACGCGCGCGGCCATGTCGGCTACACTCAGGCGGGTGTGGTCATAGACATCCTCGCCGCCGGCGAAGGTCGTGCGGAAGTTTTCGATGTTGCGCACATAGATATCCAGAATGTGTATGTCGCTGTTGTACACGCGGTCGCTTTTGAGCTCCACGCGCACATCGTGCGAGTTGTAGAGCGTGTCGGTCGAAACGACCTCACCCTCGGCCGTGAACTTGTCGGCAAACCTTTCGCCGAACTGGCCGTAGTCGATGGGCGCAGCCGTAGGCTCAACGACGGGCTCGGGTGTCGTCTCGATCACGAGCGCCGCGGGATTCTCGGTCGGTACGACCGGGGCGGGCGTCGCGACGACGGCCGTCGGGATGTTCGAGCGGCCCATCACCTGCTTGGGGGTGCCCCAGGTCAGCACATGGTGGAACAGCGCGTAGACACACAGGCAGATACCCGTCAGCAGAATATCGATCAGCACGATGGCCCATACGGGCATCAGCTTTTTTCTTCTCAATGCATTTCACCTACTTATTGAACCAATGGCATTTCGTTAAACGAAAACGAGCGTAGATATAATAGAAGCTTGATGTTTGCAACATTGCCTTCCCCTCGAGGGGAAGGTGGCACGGCCCGGACGCCTTGCGGTGCCCGAAAAATGCTTCGGGCTTACGCAGATCCTCGCATTT